>DATJKB010000159.1:0-4872 GCA_035491875.1 Pyrinomonadaceae bacterium
CACCGGAACCGGTAACACTGCAGGACCGGCACTGAAATTAAAGATCCGTTCTGTCATAAAGCCTCCGATTGGGAATAGGGAATCACTCTTCGAAACGTGAGCGAAGTGCTTTGCCAGCCACCTTAATGACCATCGATCGCGGAACAAATCGTTCGGCCTCGACCATTACGAAATTGGTCCAGCCTGAAATGACATTGCTCTTGCCGCGTGCGAGTCCTCGAAGCGCAACCTCAACTACCTCCTCCGGCGATTGGATCGCGCGCATCGGCGGCTCGTCCATATTAGACGCCTTAAAGAAATTGGTTTCAGTAACACCCGGACAAAGCGCCATCACATGAATTCCGTGTGTGCGGTTTTCTTCCCAGAGAGCCTCTGAAAACGAAAGCACAAAGGCTTTCGTTGCGGCGTAAGTGGCCATGAAAGGCACAGCTTGAAAACCGGCTGTCGAGGCAACGTTGATGATCGTTCCCTGCTTACGCTCGCGCATCGGCACGAGGAATCGATGCGTCAACTCAACAACCGTTCTGATATTCAGATCCAGGATCTTCAGTTCCGTCTGTAAATCCAGCCGCGCAAAGTTGCCCATTGAACCGAAGCCGGCGTTGTTGATGAGCATGTCGATTTCGAGTTGGCGTTTCCGTGTTTCTTCAAAGAGTCGCTCACCCGAATCAGGCTCAGTCAAATCAAGAGCAAAGTACTGCGCACGGACGCCACTGATCCTTCCCAGCTCGTTACACAGCGTGATCAGCTTATCTTCCGACCGCGCAACCAGGAGAACATTTCGTCCGCGTGTCGCGAGTTTGCGCGCGAATGCTGCGCCGATACCGCTCGAACTGCCTGTGATAAGAGTTGTATTCATTGCCTAGCGGAGCTGAATGAGATTCAACTCGAGTATGTCTGCGCTTTCAGAACGCAGCTTATTCAGCATACCGGTGGAGGGTGCGTTGTCGAGGTTAATGCGGGCGACCGCAGCTGCGGCCCCTTCGAACACAATGTTTTCCATCTCCTGAACGTTAATCTGTTCACTCTTAATCGCGTCGAGCACTCCGGCGAGTACTCCTGGACGATCGAGGTGTCGAACAACGAGGCGATAGGTTGCAGGAGATTGTTGGGCCAGGTTTACAACGTTCGGCACTTTACCTGTTTCCTTAAACTCGCGGACGATACGCACTGTCTCAGCCGCAATTGCTTCCTGCGCCTGATCGGTTGAAGCGCCGATGTGATGAGTGCCGTAAAGATTGGCTTCGCTAACAATCGGGTCCTGAAACTCTCCCGTGCCTGTCGTTGGCTCGATGGCGAAGACATCCAGTCCGGCGCGAATACCGCGCGTTTTCATCGCCTGGGCCAATGCGGCTTGATCTACGACTTCGCCCCTGGCGGTATTGATGAAGTAACTGCCTTCCTTCATCGCATTGAAAAAATCGGCGCCGATGAGACCTTTTGTTTCAGGCTTCAAGGCCAGGTGAACGCTGACAATGTCCGCTGAGCGCGCGACGTCGAGCGGAGTTTGTTTGTATTCGACTCCCAGATGTGCAGCGTGTTCGGGCGTCAGACTACGACTCCAGGCGACAACCGGCATTCCAAACGCCTGTGCGCGTGGGACCATTTCCTGTCCGATCTTTCCCACACCGATTAGTCCAAGCGTGCGGCCAAACAAGCCTCGCGCTTTGGAAAACTCCTTCTTGTTCCATTGGCCCTGACGAAGAGTGACGACATTATCCGCAACGCGCCGGTCGAGTGCGAGGATCAGAGCGAAGGCGAGTTCCGCAACGGCTATCGAGTTCTTGCCGGGACAATTTGAGACGTAGATGCCGCGCTTCGAAGCTGCTGCGACGTCGATGGTGTTGTATCCGGCGCCAGCGCGAACGACGAGCTTGATTGGCCCAGCGTCGAACATTGGCTCAGTCACTTTCGTGCCTCGCACAACGAGGACGTCAGGCGATGTGCTTGTGATTGCTGCGGCCAAACTGTCGTCCTTGGCATCAGGCTCGTAAGAAACCTGGCATCCGAGGCTCTCAAGCCCATCGCGGCCAGACTGTTCGAATTTGTCAGCGATTAAAACTCGCATGGTGTTCTTAGTGATCTGTGATCTGTGATCTGTGATCTTGTGATCTGTGATCTGAGATCTGAGATCTGAGATCTGTGATCAGTAATCTGCGATCCTGAACTGCCTTCTGCTTTCTGCCTTCTGATCTAAGATCTCAAATTTGAAACTCCAAAAAGAACTAGATCTCATGTATCAACAAACCGTCCCTGAGCTTCGGCTCAAACCAGGTTGACTTGGGCGGCATGATCTCGTTCGCATCTGAAACCATTAACAATTGTTCCATCGATGTCGGAAACAGCGAGAACGCTACTTCCGCTTTGCCTTCATTTACCAGCCGTTCCAACTCTTTCGTGCCTCGCAAGCCACCAACGAAATCAATTCGCTTGTCAGTCCGAACGTCCTTGATCCCGAGTATCGGGGCCAGCAATCGATCTTGAAGGACGCTGACATCAAGCGAGGCAACTGTTCCCGTCGGAAGAGTCGCTTGCGTCGAAAGTTGCAGACCGTACCACTTGCCATCGAGATACATGCTCCACTTTCCGCGCGCCGGAGGTTCCGGGCTGGCATTTTCAGAGACATCAAACTGCCCTCGGATCTGTTCAAGAAACTCCTGCTGCGAAAGTCCATTCAGATCTTTGACGACACGGTTGTAAGCAAGTATCTCGACTTGCGAATCAGGAAAGATCACCGTTAAGAAAAAGTTGTAGTTCTCCTGACCAGTGTGCGCAAAACTTTGTTCGCGCAATTCGGCGCGCGCGCGGCTCGCACTTGCAGCGCGATGATGACCATCGGCGATATACAGCAACGGCACACTGGAGAACTGATCGACGAAGACTTCGGCATCAACAACGCGCCACACGGTGTGTTTGACACCGTCAGGCGAAGTGAAATCGAAAAGCGGATCCCTTGAAGTTTCCGCGCCGACAAGTTCGTCAATCTTCGGCTGACTCCGATAAGTCAAAAACACTGGGCCGGTTTGCGCACGCAGCATCAACATGTGACGCGTCCGATCGTCTTCCTTGTCGCGCCTTGTGCGCTCGTGTTTTCGAATCAGGTCGGCATCGTATTCGTCGATCGAGCTCGCCGCGACCAATCCAATCTGCGAGTGGTTTTCCATCACGAGGCGGTACAAATACAAACTCGGCTCTGCTTCGCGCTCGAGCGGAGCGGTTTCGATGAGGCGCCGATAATTCTCAACGGCTTTGCGATACACGTGATCGCTGTAGATATCTGTTCCGTCAGGCAGGTCGATTTCTGGGCGCGACACGTGCAAAAAGCTGAGCAGGTTTCCATCCGCCAACGCGCGCGCCTCTTCAGTGTTTACAACATCGTAGGGCACGCTCGATACATCTTTAGCCCTGGGCGGAGACGGACGAAGAGCATTGAACGGTCGAATAATCGCCACAAGATCCTCCTGACCAAACCAAAAAACTGGCGAACGGCTGCGTTCGACGTGTCTTTGCCGGCGATGAACTGATTGGCTAAAGGCTTGACGTAAGACTATCCGTTCAAGCAACGACTTCGCAAGCGCACTCTGACAGGATTGCAGGATTACAGGATTGACAAGACCAATCTAAGAATTTCGGATTTAGAATCAGCTCAGCCGCAGATCTTCGCAGATAATCGCAGATAAGAAATACGCAAAATGGAGGAGACGCTTTGTAGTTCCTTCTTTTCCTCTTAATTCTGATCTGCGTTTATCTGTGAAGATCTGCGGCTGAATTTGATTCGCGGATGGGGATCTCGTCTTTTTGTATCCTGTGTTCCCTGTCGAAAACTTGCGCCGGATTGTAAAATCAACTTCACCAACTCAACTCAGGAGATACCGATGACGGAAATTGAGAGGATTTCTGATCAGTTTCGTCGTGCTTTTGATGGGAACGCGTGGCATGGACCATCAGTATTGGCCCTGCTCGAGGACGTTTCTGCGTCGCAGGCTGCCGCTCGCCCGATCCCGTCTGCACATTCGATCTGGCAACTTGTCAATCACATCGCCGCATGGGAACGTGCATGTTTGCGACGTCTCGACGGAGATCCGGCGCAACTAACTGACGAAGAAGACTGGCCCGCCGTGACCGACACGAGCGAAGAGGCATGGCAGAAGACGAAGCAAGCCCTGGTGGCCACGCATCAGCAGCTGTTACAAAAGATCGCTGAGCTCGACGACTCTCGCCTGGATCAGCCGATAATAAGTAACTCGTCAACGACCTCTTCGAGTGTCTATGTGACTCTGCATGGAGGCGTCCAGCATGATCTTTATCATGCGGGACAGATTGCGTTACTCAAGAAAGTCGTGAATCGTGAATCGTGAATAGTATTGGCTGCGTTCACGCCTATCGATTCCCGATTCCCGATTCCCGATTCCCGATTTACGATTTACGATTCAAGGAGATCTAACAATGAGTGGACTCGCAAGCCGACAATGTGTGCCCTGCCGCGGTGGGGTGCCGCCACTGCAACAAGATGAGATTGGGGCTCTGTTACCACAGCTCGACGGTTGGACTGTTGTCGACCAGCATCACTTGAAAAAGAATTACCGGTTCAAAGATTTTCGCGAAGCGCAGCTGTTTGTAACAAAGGTCGGAGATCTGGCGGAAGAACAAGGGCATCATCCGGACATTTGTTTTGGTTGGGGCAATGCGGAAATACGCATTTGGACTCACAAGATCGATGGCCTGACGGAAAGTGACTTTATCCTTGCTGCAAAAATCGATGGATTAAAAGGTAGTGGCGAATCTCAGTGATCGCTAGCGCAGCAGAGCGCAACCAAAGATTTTTCCCGCAAAGGCGCAAAGTCGCAAAGCAAGGCTCAAACCGCAATTACA
>DATJKB010000160.1:0-7190 GCA_035491875.1 Pyrinomonadaceae bacterium
AATATCGAAACGCCGATGGGTCAGAGCATTCCAGCCACGCTAACAATCGCACGCGCTGGTGACGCAACGACTGCCAGCATCTCATCTGAAATGGGCGATGCGGACTTCGGGGTTGTTGAGGTATCGGGGAACTCCTTCAACGCCGCGACCTCACTGGATATGGATGGGCATTCTGTTGACATTGCGATCGCTGCTCGCTTTGAGGGTGATCGAACAGAAGGCACCGTGACTCTCCAGAGTTCCCCGCCGTTAACATTTGAAGGAGGGCGCGCTTGATATCTTTTGCTGAGGGCAACCTCCATCTTCGACAAAGACATCTCAGAGACGAGGTTACCGGATTGTCACAAAGATAGTGACAACCACTAACACTCGGTTCCTCCTGTGATTTGCGCCCGGTGCGTTCCTATCGCACCGGGCGTTTTGTCTTAGTGGGGAAATTTGGTCACTTCTCGTAGCGAAGGATTGTCCCATCGCCACCCACTGCCCAGCCGATGTTCTTGTTGAAGTGTAGAGAGTAGAGGTTTTGTTTGGTTGAGGAATCCTGGGACACCCAACTTTTTCCCGCGTCTTCGGTTCTCAAGATCGTCCCAGTTCGTCCGATCACCCAGCCATCATCGTCATTCAGAAACTGAACTGATAACAAGGTGGCACGGGCATTCGTTGGAGCCGCCGTCCACGTTTCACCACCGTCAGTTGTTCGTAGCAGCGTTCCACGCTCGCCAACCACCCAACCTTTTTTGTCGTTCCGAAAATCGACGTGATAAAGCGTGTTCGACGATCCGGAGTTCTGTTTGATCCAGGTTTGTCCCGCATCGATCGTGGCCAGAATCGTTCCGCCGCTTCCGACGATCCAACCGCGTTTGTCACTCACGAAGTCGATGTGAATGAGCTCGAGACGACTGGGCGCTCGTTGACGCGTCCAGGTATCTCCGCCGTCCTCTGTGTAGACAAGAATGCTATCTATCACGGTGTCTCTCTTGCTTATCGAGCCAACTACCCATCCCTTCTTCTTGCTGGAAAACCGAACGCTATACAGCTCGACATCGGCGCCTTCAAACTCGGCTGGCTGAAATACACGCGCCTCCGTCCAACGCGTCCCTTCGTCGCGCGTAATAAAAATTCGATTGCCGGCCAAAAGAAAGCCCGCTTCTTGGTCGCGGAAGTAGATGTCGTTGATTCCTGCGGTGGTACTGATCGTTTGTCGGATCCACGTGCGGCCGCCATCTTCAGTGCGACTTAAGAAACCGCTGTCGCCACCGATCCAGCCTCGTTTATTGTCGACGAAGTAGACAGTGTTTAAATCTTGGCCGTTAGTTCGAACCTTCGAGCCGACCCAAGTTGCCTGCGCGGCAAACGAGCCCAGGGGTAGAACAATCAAGATTGAGCAAACGATCATCCAGAACGGCTTTGAGCGCATTGTTCGATAGCCTCGAAGACGGTAATACGGACACAGTTCCAGCCGTGACCGATGTGGAAAAGCCCTTGGAGGTTTGGATTCCTTGTACAGCAGTTTGAATGAGTAGACAAGCGTTGGGACGCGGAGACGGGGTGACGCGGTGACGCGGAGACGCGGAGACAATAGGGTCGCGTCACCGCTCCACCGCGTCCCCCTGTCTACGCGTCTCCGTGTCTCCGCTTCTCCCCGTCTCCCGTCTCCCCGTCTCTCGGTTACTTGGTCGCCTCGATTCTGTACACGCGTCCTTCGAAGACGACTATCACGCGTTCGCCGAGTGAGAAGAAGGTTCCAAGTGCCGGCTTCTGTTTTAGAATCGTGAAGTATTCGTCGCTGCCAAACGTCAACGCAGTCTCGGGCAAACGACTATCGGCCTTGAACTCCGCGTCAGTCCAAACGCCACTCCGCATGTAGAACGTCTTTCCTCCGGCGTAGCGGATAGCCGAGGAATCCTCTTCTTTCAGCTTCTCAATTCGTTGTTGGTCTCGAGTGCGCTTGCTCTCCTGCACTGCTATCGCGCCAGTTACGGCACTCGCATCTGCTGCGGCCTTTGGCGCAGCCATGCCACCGAGGGACCTGATCGGTCGGTTTGACGGCGACGGCGACGCTCCCGGAGTGATGTTCGTCGTAGTCGCTTCATTTTCCAAAGCCAGATATGAAGTGTAGGGCGTTACGATTCCATATCTCGTTCCAAGATCTACAACCTCATCACGCAGTTCTTTCTGCTCACCGTTTGTGCGTATCTGTTCCATCAGCCAGCCGACACGACGAGTAGCCCAAAGCCTCGGCAGGTATTCATTGTTCTGCTCTCGGAGCGGGAAGCGCAGGTTCTCGTAAGCATACGAGCGCGCGGCGCCTCCTGACTTCCCTGCCAGACGGAGACGAACGGCCTCAAGTGCGGCTGCATTTCGATAGCGACCGATCAATGTCACCTGTGAACCGCGAAACACATCCGGAAGATCTCGTGGATAAACAAGATCCGTCTGTACGCCCGGCAGATCGAGTTGCAGATTAGTCAGAACCGGGAAATTCACTTTCGTAAAGAAATTCGAGACTTTAACTTCGAGATCTTCCTTCGGTTCTACGTAATCAGCCACACCGCCATTGTCCGAAGCCAGTTTATCGAGCAAGGCAGTATTGACGTTGTGCCCAACGCCGAATGTAAACAAGCGAACGCCTGTGCTCTTTGTTCCACGGACGTTATCAATGATTCGATTCACGTTAGTCTCACCTACGGTTGGCAAACCATCCGTAAGGAAGATGAGCAGCTTCGGTCGATCGCCCCCGACGAATTGGCGCATCGATGTTAGTAAACTCTGATTGATGTTCGTGCCTCCACTGGGTCGCAACGACTTGACGAACTCTGCGCCGCGCTTACGACCAATTTCATCTGCACTGATGAGTCCTGCTTCCATCAGGTGTTCTTCACCCGCAAAAGAAACGACGTTAAAGCGATCCTGTGGTCGCAGAATCCCTATGCCGTAAAGCAATGCGGATCGGGCCTTCTCCATCTTGTCGTCTTCACCCATCGAACCGGATGTATCGACCACGAAGACGACGTCTTTCGCGGTATATTCCTCTTCGGACCAGTCGGTCTTCGGAGAAATCATCAAAAGAAAATAGCCGTCGCGGCCTGGCTCGCGATGAGTCAACAGCGTGAGACCGAAGTCTTCTTTTGAGATTGTGTAGAAGAGTTGGAAGTCCTGCGGTTCCTTGCCGCGTTCACTTTCAAACGAAACGATGGATTGACTGTCGCTGTTGTGCTTAACGTCAATTACGTGCGTTGGTGAATAAACATTTCGAAGTGGTTCTTTGCTTTGTAATTCCACACGTCCGGCAACGGAACCGATCTCGGTCATTTGTCGACCTGTTCCCAATGGGTATCGATAAGCAACGGTGCCTGAATCAGCGCGCGCTACCTGCGTGTATGTGAGTTCCAGTTTCTTGTCAGACCTGGGCGGAATTGGAAAGATGCTCGCTTGAAATAGATCCTTTCCGGCGTATTCAAGCAGTCCTGGATCGCGCTGGCGCCGAACAATCTCGTCATAGATGCGTCGCGCTTCCTCACGAGAACGAACCTCGCCCACAAGCCGGCGCTCGCCGTCCCAAATCGCAAACTCGACGATCGAAGCCGTTTCTGGAATTGGAAAGAAATAAGTTCCTTCGAGCGTAGCGTTGGAGTCGTTTCTGAAGATCTGCTCGATGTGCGTGGTCGCCAGCTGCGAAGAAATCTTGGCGTCGATCTTGATGGACTTGATTGGCAGCGAGCGGGGCAGATTCATCGGTCGCGGAATGTCAGGACAGCGCTGGCACGGTCCAGGAACGATGATTCCCTGAGCTTGCGCGAGGGCTGCGGTCGACGTCAGGACGAATGAAACGACGAGTAGACGGAAGATTCGGTGCATTTTCACACACTCCATATTTAACTAGGGCTGTTTGCGCGGGCCCGGTGATTTCGTATCGAGGCCGTAATTCACCTCGTCAAACACCGATAGAACGTGGCGGTAAGCTTAATCTTGCAACTGATTAGAGGCAGGAAACAATCATTGGTCATATATCATTTGCCATTTCTCATTTGTCATTTAGGAAGACCAGCCGCAGATTCCCACAGATAAACGCAGATACCAACGGAAAGATGAGGAACGAACGCTCGGCCGCTCGCTCTTTAATTTCTGATCTGTGTTTATCCGCGTGAATCTGCGGCTGGTCTTCCTAAATGACAAATGACAAATGGCAAATGTATATGACCAATGATTGCTGCCCCTGCCTGCTGCTCCTGCTCCCGCTAATACAGGCTCCGTAGTCGCTTGTTGGTTATCGTGACGATCACGACCACAGTTATGACGATGAGTCCGCCCGCGGCAAGCGTGTGGGGCGTGCCAAAGTGTTTTGAGGCATAACCCGCGACAATATTTCCGATCGGCATCGTTCCCATAAACGACAGCATGAACATACTCATCACTCTGCCGCGCATCTGATCCATTACCAGCTTCTGCAATAACGTATTCGTGGTTGCCACTGACACGACAATGGCGAAGCCGATAAAGAAAAGAAAGACCAACGACACCACCAGGCTTGTTGAAAGCGCAAAACCAGTCACGCACATACTCGCGACGAATGCGCCACCAAGCACTAACCAACCTTTGCGCTTAAAGTCGCCCAGGTAAGCTACCAACAATGCTCCGAAGAAGGCCCCGGCGCCGGACGTACCCATCATCCATGCCAGACCGGATTCTCCTAGCTTGAAAACGTCACGCGCGTAGTAAGGAACAAAGGCGAAGTAGGGTGCAGAAAACAAACTATGCACCGCTGAGAGCAGTAGCAAACTCGATACCCGCGGTCGATTTCGAACGTACTTTAGTCCTTCGAGAAGATCGTGCCAAAGCGTCCGTTTTCCAGTAGTGGCGGGAGCAGCAGGAATCGTTTGTCGCTCAGGTCTCACCATCACCAGCGCTGCCACGACAGCGATGAACGACAGTCCATTCGCATAGAAACAACCTGCCAGGCCAAATAGACGAAAGCCAAAGCCTGCGAGCGTTGGCCCAACAACGCGTGCCAGTTGAAACTGCGTCGAGTTAAGCGCAATAGCATTTGCCAGGTCTTCTCGTCCGACGAGGTCGTAAGTCATCGCGAGGTACGAAGGACTTGCGAGCGCCATGCAAGAGCCCGTGAGAAATGAAAACGCGAGGACCACCCACCGATTAATCAAACCGGTTGAGATCATGACCGCGAGCGACAGCGCTGCAACTCCGGCAATAATCTGCGTGAAGATCAAAAGTCGTCTCCGGTCGATCATATCGGCGAAGACTCCGCCGATCAGCGTCAACACGAAGCCGGGTGCCGTCGCCATAAACGCATCGAGTCCGAGCCAGAAGGTGGAGTTCGTCAACTCCAGTACGAGCCATCCCTGCGCAACGGCTTGCATCCAGGTGCCGCAATTTGAAAGGAAGGCTCCAACCCAAAACACACGATAGTTGCGATGCGACAACGCACGAAACATCATGCTGCTGCGGCGCACTACTGGTTTGTGTTCGAACGCGATTGGGGTTTCGACCGGCATAAAGACTTATGTTCTTAACATTGACGAACACGTGATTCAACCGTGGAGAAGACACAGAAATCTCAGCACAGCCTCGGAAACCGTTGAAACGGTTGCCAAAATTCAACGTGCCGATGTGACCCCAGGCTGAAGGCTGGGGAGAATTAGAAGTTGAATTCTGCAAGCGGCTCTTCAGCCTGTGGTTGAGTCACGACATTACTCAAACGCCAGGGCAAGCCAATCGTGTAGACAGGGACCGTTAGAGGTACCACTCGAACAAATAAAGCAGGCGAGTTCGGAGAGTGATGAAGAGACGGCCAGGCGCAAAATCGCTGAAGCCCAACAAAAGATCGAAGCGTATGAAGAACTGGTGGCAACCTGTTCAGTCGCCGAGATTCTCTAGAGAAGCAAAGCGGCTGCGCGGCCTGGTTGATGCTTTTTCTCAGAGCTGAACTTCTTCGCTGGAGCTTGCGAACATATCTCTCAGCACTGCACGCATCTTCACATGTCCGTACAACACATCCAGGTAACACGCAAACTGATGAAGCAGATCCTTGGTCTCGCGGTTGTGCTCGATAGCTGTGATTAACTCAAGGGCCAGCCGTTCATAACCCCGCCAGTCGCGATACATAAGATACTGCATGCTGCCGTCGCGGAAATCCATCACCGAAGTGACCACTGCTCGCAGATGGTCGGGCGAAGGATCCAGTTGAGCGTTATGCACTACGCGCATCACTGACGACAGGTCACGACATAGAGACAGAGATTGTCTTAGTCGCTGTTCGAAGTCATCAAACAGTAACAGTGGATCGAGGCTGGGACTAAAAACCTGCAATAGCGTGATTACCGATTGCTGAAAACAGTTCGTCAGCAGACCGTGCGCGTGCAAAATCTTGCCGTAGACAACCGGTGTTGTTTGGTTAGCGATATTTCCCAGGATTCCCTGCTCGAATATTCTCTTAACATCGTGGGTTATTCCGTAGCTCATGCCGTCGAGCACGTCATGGAACTTGTCGCTCACGTCCTCCATTGGCAACGCGTTCAACTCGATAAACTGGACCAGCGAGTGTGTGTCGAACTGCAGCATTTCCAAAATCGAAAGGTTCTCCTGCAACGTATCCAATTTGCGTAAGTTACTTTCGACCAAACTCAACCGACTAAACACCGCTTTGATTTCCAGCAGGATCGTCTCCGCAATCTCTCTTACCGCTGAATCTTCAATCGTGTTCAGAGCGACGTTGATTTCCTGCTTCAGCCGCCTTTGAAGATCCGCTCCCTCAGTTGACCCGGATGGTTCAGGGATAACGGGGGAAACCGGTAAAAGCAAAACTTCCTCAGGCGCCATCACGAGCTCGCTGAGGCGAGCGCGCCGCTCCGCATCAGCGCCCGGAGCCTGCTTCTCGGGCATCAGCGTCTTTATGAGTTCGTCAGATCTCGTCACTACTCCACTTTGCAAATCACCCATTACTATCGCTCACCAATGGCTGTAGCCGTGTGGTTCCCCGTTCGACTGACGGAGTAATCGCACGCAACTGCTCCATCAACAGTTCAGTAAAGGATTGAGTCGAAAGCGGCGGACTGAAGAGGTAACCCTGTATTGCGTCACATCCTAACGAAGTCAGATACTCCAGCTGTTGAGGTGTTTCGACGCCTTCAGCGATAACCGACATGTCGAGCGCGTGGCCCATCATCACAATC
>DATJKB010000161.1:0-10693 GCA_035491875.1 Pyrinomonadaceae bacterium
ACGAAGGATCGCGAACGAAGCTGAAGTTGTTGAGGTTCTTCAACGTCTTGGTTTTCTGACTGTGTATCCGGAGGAAATGTCGTTAGAAGAGCAAGTGAAGCTGTTTTCGCGAACACGTTATCTTGTGTCGAATCACGGCGCCGGCCTTGCCAATATGCTCTTTGTTCCCGAAGGCACGAACGTTCTTGAATTACGACTGACGGGTGATAGTCACCGTAACTTTTACTTTAGTCTTGCTTCCGCATTGAACCAGAACTACTTCTACCAGACGTGCCAGCCCGCGGCACATAACGTCGATGAGCACGTTGCGGACCTCATTGTGGATACAGTTGCTCTGGAAGAGAATGTGGGTCTGCTTCTAACGATGGAATGATATGGGTGTTACGAGTAGTTCCCGTTTCTGAGCGATCGCTTCAAATGGTCCCAGTAGATGTCGGCGCTCAATTTAACTTCAGGCGCGTCAATTTTACGCAATCGGCGCCACGCGTGCTGAGCCGACTCAGTGAACCAGTAAGCAAAAGCATTTCTCATTAACCGGCTTCGACTCAACGCGTTCTTCTGGAAAACATAATGCGCGTCGAGTTGAACTCGAATCTTTTCCAAATTGGTCCATCGTTGAAGTGAGCTCCAACCGCTTCGGTGAATCACAACGGCGTCGGGTTCAAAAACTAACAGCCACCCAGCCCGTGTAATTCTCCAACACCAATCCCAATCCTCACCATACATGTGAAACCGCTCATCAAACCCACCTACCGTGTCAATCACATCTCTTCGAACGAGCATCGCCGCGCCAGCGAGCATCGGGACGGGCCTCTTGCGGTTATGGTCCCAGTGACCGCCGAGCAATAGTTCGCCTCGGAACTTGCGCGGCAGCATCCGGTAAAGGTGGAGATTCGACAGAAAGATGTCCCACGCGGCTGGCGGATTACGCCAAACGCTTGGTTGTGTCGAACCGTCGGGGTTGAGAATCTTTGGACCAACGGCTCCGATGCGAGAGTCGGACAGGACTGTTTGAATTAACCGGTCAATGCTTCCTTCAGTGATTTGAGCGTCTGGATTGAGCAATAGGACAAGAGGCATCTCCGTTGATTTGAAAGCCTGATTGTTTGCACGCCCGAAGCCAAGGTTCTCGGTGTTTTGAATGATCTGCAGGCGTTGCGATTCGGCCAATTGCTTCGCGGCATCACTCGCTTGCAGGAGTGCAATGCTGTCGTCAGTCGATGCGTTATCGACGACAACCACTTCGTACTCGACAGTTGGTGGAAACGCGACCAGGCTTTCTACAGCCTGGCTCAGAACCGCGCCAGCATTCCAATTGACGAGAACAATTGAAAGCTTATTCTGCAATCTGTCGAAGTTCTGATTTATTGAAGTCAACTCAATAGATCTTTAACCGCGCTGTAGAGACCATTCGAATAGCGATGGTAGCGTCGTGCTATCAATTCACGAGAAACGCCTGGCACACGTTGCAATTTGTTCTTTGGCAGTCGTTCCCGTGTCCGTAGATGACTCAGGTGGCTATTCAATTTGCGGAGTGCCTCGGAGCATTCAAACGTTTGAGAATGCTCTACCAATCGCGCACACACTGTTTCTCCAACTAGAATCAATTTATCGTACGCGTTTGTTCTGTTCATTGCCTCACGAAGATCAGCTTTTTTCGTCTGCGTAAGTGTGCGCGCTTTCGGCGTGCCGATTTGCTGTTGCGCGTGCTGACGGTACATAACCAACGGGTCCTCAATAAATGCGACGTCTGCGACCGCTCCGACCACAGCGGCGATCCAACCGTCATGGATCACTGGTAAGTCGCCAGGTATCGGAACGACGAGGGCTCGAAATTTTGAGCGAAAAGCCATCGTGGCGCCAGTCACGGTCCAACCGGGCAATAGCACTTCCATTCGACGATCCGTTTTAAGTTTGTTGCGTGCTGTTTTATCAAAGCCGATGGAGGACCAGAGACGCTCGCCGAGCGGATGCAATCTGTCGTCAACCACCTCAGCATCTGAAAACACGAGACCAACATTGGGACTACGTTGAAATTCTGCCTCGAAGAGTTCTAGTTTGCGCGGCAGCCAAACGTCATCCTGGTCTGCGAGAGCAATCAGGTCCCCTTTGCACCTTTGAATGGCCTTCTCAAAATTCTTAGTTGAGCCGAGGTTGGTATTGTTTACTTCTAATCGCACGGCGAAGGGAGCAGATGTTGCGAACTTCTCGATTATTGGGACAGTGTCATCTACAGATCCGTCGTCGCAGATGACCAGTTCGTCCGGCAGGCGAGTCTGAACGGCTAGCGACTCCAGTTGCTCGCTTAGATAGCGCGCGCCGTTGTAGGTACACATTGCTACGGAGAATGTGTCTGTCATACAGGAAATAATTGACGCTTACTGCATGTCTCTCACTTGTTGCAATCGAGCTTGGATCATCTTTCCTACTGCCTCAGGTGAGAACTGAGAAGCGATGGTCTGCTGCCCATGGGATCCAATGCTTCTCGCCAGTTCAGGCTCGTGAACAATTCTCTTCATCCAATATGTTGCTTGTTCCAAGTCTGCTTCGGCCCAATACTGATCCGCCTTGTAAGGTCCATAGTCTTCACCCAATTGCACCAGTTCATAATCGATGGCAATGCAATTGTCGGCAGTCATATAGTCTGTATTCCCGGACCAGTTCGTGATGATAGCCGGTTTCCCCAGGCTCATAGCCTCTGCGGGCCCCAGCCCAAATCCTTCCGACCGGTGCAGTGAGACGAAACAATCGGACACGGCAATTAAGGAACTCAGTTCATCGCGGTGCAAAGTACGGTCGATGACAAAGACGTTTTCGCGACCTGCCAGCTCATCACGCAACGCTCGAAGCACCGGCAACCTATAGTCAGGATCATTGAACTTAAGCACGAGTCCAACGCTCGCATCGTCCGGCCGGAATCCGTTACTGAAAGCTCGCAACACACCGAGAGGATTTTTTCGGTGCAACACGCTTTTGGTATCAAACATCGCGAGAAACAAAAAGCGGCCATCAGGTAAACCGAGTTCGGCACGTGAAAATCTCCTGCCGGGCATCAATTGCACCACCGGGGGCACGCGCACGACCGGAACGGGCGCCTTACCCGAGATGGCATTTGTGATGAAGGTCGACGCGGCCCAAACTTCGTCTGTAAATTCAAAATCCGATAACCAGGCGTCGGGCATCTCCGGCAGTTCCCAAAACCAATAACCGATCACATAGCGGTTACCGAGTATCTCGGGTGATACCTGCGTTCGCAAATTAAAACTGTTGTCAGGGTTCACGCAAACAACTGTAATGTCGTAGCGTGATTGGCGAACTTCTTTGTGCACCCATGAGTCGTTGGTGTGCGAGGCATAACTGCCGCGTTCAAAATTGATCACGTTGAAGGGAATACCAACGGCCTCGAAAGCTGTAGCCATTCCTCTAGCAGCTGTTCCGATGCCGATCTCGGCCCTCATGTATGCCACCAGATTTATTCCGACGGGAACATTCCGTGGAGGCCGAATGCCGTTTCGTTGTCGGTTGCGAAAGCGTCTTTTGGTACGCAGCAGTCGTTCAAGTTTTGCTCGATTCAGGCGATCGAGAACGTTAGTCTTGACAGATAACGGTACCAGCGAACTGAGTGCGCGCTTCATTATTTAAGCATCTCGCGCGCTTCGAGCAGCTCTCTAGGAGAGTGCTCTTTGTTGAAGTTCCCGGCCGAAATATTTGCTGAATAGTCGATGGCGTCGCTCAAAGTAGCAAACTCAAACTGGTTCTGGCCGGGCGGAGTGATACCAAGAGTACGACCGGCAAATAACCACAAGGGTGTCGTCGATGGTCCGGTCGCGAGACGCCGGAGCTTGGATCCAAATCTCTTGACCAGTGAAATGCCGGCACGGCGGGAATGATTATTCGCAGAACCTTCACGATAGCCGTTCGCAATGAGCAGCGACAGCATATCTGCTCTCACGGCGGGATCGATGACTTGCGTGATTTCATTGGCGTTGTATTGAAGATACTTCTGTAAATCCACATCAAAAAACCGCGGACTATTCGTCTGCTGTTTGAAATGAAAGTATTCATTGAACAGCGCATTGGCCACTGTATTGAGTCCCGGAATTGGAGTTGCGAAGTTCCGAAAAGAATTATCAACCGGCAGGTTTGCAGTGAAGTCAGTGTTGTCGGGAGTTATTTCGCCGCGCGTTAAACTGGCGCCGTGGCTGCGGTCCAAAGCATATTGAAAAATCGGCGCCTTATCGAAGTACAGAATCGAATGCTCTGTATCAAGGCACCGGCAGCAGAAGCTGAAATCCGGCGCAATAGAGCAGAAGATATTGCCAAAGCGTTGCTCAATTTGGGCCAGCACCGATCGAGGAGCAATGCAGTTGAGCATTCGCGGCAGTGCGTTAGGAAGAATTGACTGAGAAAAAAGCCACAACAAACGTAGTGTCTCAACTTCCCATAGTCTCTCCGTAGCGGCATATTGCTCGACCCGAATTGGCTTGACGTCGTCAATGATCCGATCGTGGCTGTAACTGATAACCTTATTCGGATACTTCGCCGCGAGGGCCAAAACCTCTTTCAATGCTCCTTTGCGAAACATCATCCGGTCAGTCAAGTAAAGGAAATGGCTGGCCGGCGCGAATCGCATCGCTTCCCGAATGGCCCAATCCCAATGCTCCGACATCGGAAGTAATCGTGGCGGTCGGACGTAACGTAAGCGCTCGTTGCATTCCGTCGAGCAGAACGTGGCAAGAGCTTCACGATCTTTCTCCGATGTGGAGTTATCGGAAACCAACACGTTAACGTCCTCCACCGATTGGTTTAGGACGGAACGAATAGCGTTCATGGCGATTGACGCCCGGTTACGCGTCGGTATTACCACCATTGTGCCGGTGTAGAGCGCTGAATCGCCCTTTTTCCCAGGTAGGCTGTCAATTGCTTTGGCCATCACCTAAGCCGCCTAATAAACGCAGAAGGCCAATAGGTAACTCGTTCGGTAATGCTGCCTTCGTTAAAACCGAACGGTGGTTCTTCGATCACAAAATTCTCGTTCTGCGCAACGAACTCAATGGCCGCCTGCTTCGGATTATCCCAAGTCCAGTTAGGCTCCGTCCGGGGAGCACCTATCAGCTGCTCGATAATTCCGTCCATCGCAATGATGTATGAACCGGGAGTCACCAGTGGTGAATAGGCCTTCAATTCCTCGAGTACGTGTTGCTTCCTATGACACGAGTCCAGCAAAACCAGAACCTTGTTTCCTGAGCCAACTTCAGTCGCCACCTTTTCCACAATCTTAGGATCGATTGAGCTGCCTTCGATTAGCGTAATGAACGATCGCAATGGATGTGACTCAATTGCCTGACGGTTATGAGGACGAATCTCGATGTCGACGCCAATCACGCGGCCTCCATCCATCGCTTTACACAAACTCGCATAGAACACGAGCGACCCGCCGTGAGCGACTCCCGTTTCGACGATCACGTCTGGACGAATCGCGTAGATCACTTCCTGAATCCGAATCAAGTCTTCAGGAAGTTGAATGATTGGACGGCCAAGCCAGGTGAAACTGTAGACATACTTATTGTCCCAGCCGGCGCGGATCCAGATATCAGAAATGATCTTGAACGCTTCGGGCGTGTCGAGCCTGTATTCACGCGTGAGGCCATTCTCGTCCACGATCACGGTGCCCTGCTCAATATCAACCTTGATCATCGCGTGGAGCGATTCCCTTCATATAACTTCAGCAGTGTCGGTAGATCGTCTAACAAAAATGACGGCGCAAAATCGAATTCTTCACGCATTCGATCGATGTTTATTCGAGGAAACTTTACAGTTTCAGCACCTTCAGCAAACTCAACTTCGCAATCGGTCAGCGCCCGAAGTTTTTCTGCCAACTCACCGTGCGAGACGTTCACGCCACTCGCTAGATTATAAATAGACTCGCGGCCTTTCGTGGCGATTTGAAGCAACCCGTCTACGACATCAGCCACATTAATATAGTCCTTTGCGGAATCGGGAGCCGTCTGCAAGACAATTCTCCCTCCACTTACTGCCTGCTTCATCACATCTGCAAGGAAATTGTCAGATGTGAAATCACCCCCGTACACGTTCGATATTCTGGCCACTCTCGTGCGTCGGCCGCAACTCAGTAGTATGGACTCGCCCATTACTTTAGAGATGTTATAAAGATCGTTTTGACTTTCGGGTCGCACCAACAATGCCTGACTTTCATCAGTGGAATCAGTTTCCGCGTAAACTCGCGTCGATGATAGGTAGAGTACCGATTCGAATTCAGCCGCACGGAGCAATTGGAGTAGGTGACATACGTGTGCCTCGACGGTTTCAAGTGGTCGGGATCTGAAGTCAGCCGTGAGCCCAATGCAATATATAACGTGCCCCAGGTTGCCGGTCGGAAACACATCAGTTCGACCGATGGCCTGATACCCTACGCTGAGTTCATCAATTCTCCTGACCAGCTGAGACCCGATAAAACCATCGGCTCCTAGAATAGTGATCATGAGCAGTCTAAAGAGGCTTCTTCAGCAAGTGAACATCGTGAAGTGAATCGCCCTTAGCACCACCTGGAATGTAATCTACCACCATCAAATCGGTCGCCATGTGTTTGCGTACATAGGTTGGCGGATGGAAAGCGGCGCAGTAATTTGAACCAGACTCGTGCTGTTCTCTAACCACGAGTCGGCCAGCGTTGAATTGCTCTCGTTCCTGGGGTGTCATGGCAGAGAGGTAATTTGGACCATGAGTTGTAAAGTAGATGTACCCCCCAGGCTTAGTCACTCGAGATAATTCATTTATCCAGTGGGCCTGCAAAGTCTCGCTTAAATGCGTAAATACCGAGAAAGAGTAAATGAAATCAAAAGTGTCGTCTTGGTACGGAAGTATGCCAGAAAGCGTGTTGACGCGAAAATCCGAAAACTTCAAATGATTTTTGCACCAGTCGATGAGTTCAGCGTTGTAATCCGTGCCGTGCCAGGCCGGACCTTCCACTGAACTCCAATGTCGCATGATTCGGCCAACTCCACAGCCAAAATCGAGAACTTTATCGAACTGTTTTATGTCTAGACTATGCTTGTTCAGTACCTTACGAATTGTCTCGCTCGCAGAACGACCGCCGTCGATAAAGGTTTTAGCGCTGTTGTGGGCAGCAACCAGGTAGATCAAGCTCGCGGGAGGAATTGCTGGTTGTCCCGCTAGACGATTAATCACTCGCGTAATTGTGTTTGCTGCAAGGGATTTACGGTTATGGAATGCCACTTTCCACCCAAGGGGCACCAACCGCTTCCACGTTTGACTCACGAGCATCTCCCTCCTTATCGACGCGACTCAACTATTGGTGGAAAGTGGGAAGTGCAGCGCGGGATCTTTTTCCAGCAGCAGTTTGGGACTTACGTTGGCGACTATCTTTAGTCCCAGCCGGGAAATTAAGTTGCGATCTTTCGTGGCGAGAACATTGAATCCGTGTGGCGGGCCCTCAAGGTAAACCTTCGACGCGGGAATGATCTCGATCGCGGAATTGGCCATTGGATAGTTGTTGTGAAAATCGCGTATGGCAAAGACGTCGTAATCCTGCGAGGTTAAGAACGTGACGATGGATGTTTTCTCCAATCCTTCACTCCAATCAACAAAGTTGCGGTGAATCTCGAAAACGATATTAGGTGAATCGCGAGCGATCGTATTGTGTCCTCCAAGCAGCGCGTTTTCTTCTCCGCCTTCGTTATCTAGCATGATCAACTCCACGGAAGCCAATTGTCGGGACCGCACATAGTCGTCGATCGAGACTGAAACAGTCGTGTCCGATCCCGGTTTGTCGGCGGGTGTTGATGATGCCAGCGCGAGGTGGCCATCTAGTCGGAGATTCACCTCACTCTCACGCCACAGGCCCAATCGATTGGCGATGACGTTGTCGAGGTTATTGATTCTCAAATGATGTACGAGTCGATCAAACGCATACTTCATCGGTTCGAATGCGTGGATCATGGTGGGACGCTTCAGACGCGCAATGGCTCGCGCGATTAGAACCACCTGATCTCCAATATAAGCCCCACCAACGATCACGTTAGTCGCTTCAATCGCCAACGCCGTTAGAAGTTTGGTTGTTTGCGGTTCCCAAACGTGGTCAGGATGCGCGACCGTGCTCAGGAGCAAGGCCTTCTCAATACGGCTGTCGGGTGCAACTTCGAAAATACTGCCATCTTCTAAAATAACCTTGTGCGTTGAAACGTCACGTAACAGGGAGAGTATTAAAGGCCAGCGCACCTGTTCGCGAAAGACGGCAGGATCGTCTGCGTGAAGTTCAGCCTCACGCAACGCTTGGAACATGATGCTGCGCAACTGTTCGTTCTTACCTGCGGCTGCGAGCGCCTCCGCTAAGAGCTCATCCTGACGATTAATTTCGGACGACATACGCGTTAATGTTGAGCCTTAAACCACGCTTACTGAAGGAATGGGAATGATAAAGCGTCCACCCCTCCGGCGATACTCCGCTTGTTGTTCCAGGATTTCCTTAGCAAAATTCCACGTTAGCAGCAGCACGTAGTCTGGCATGTCTTCGAGCAATTTTTCTGGCCCGTAAATTTGTAAGTGCGTTCCTGGCGTATAACGACCCTGTTTAATGGAGCTGCGATCAACGACATAATCCAGAGTCTCTCCGTCGATGCCGGCGTAGTTCAACAATGTACTGCCTTTTGCAGAGGCGCCGTACACAGCGATTCGCTTGTCCTGGGCCTTTAGATTTCGCAACAGCGACACCAGTTCATTACGGAGTCGTTCCACTCTTTCGCCAAAGCCGGAATAGAAACAGATATCCCCAACACCCCACGATGACTCTTCGCCCAAAAGGTTGGGCACTGAAGGTTCGATTTCGTCTTTTGCGTTTCCGACGAAAACGCGCAGCGTCCCACCGTGAATGGGCAGTCGCTCGACTCTCTGAATGAATAAACCGTTGCGCGTAATCAGCGTGTTAAGTGCAGTGAATGAAAAGTAACTCAGGTGCTCGTGATAGATCGTGTCAAACTCACAGCGGTCAATCATGTCCTTAACGTAGGGAACTTCAATCACAATCACGCCGTTTTGCTTGATCAGACCACCCAGACCGCGCACGAACCCATTTAGTTCCGAGACGTGCGCCAACACATTGTGCGCGTGAATTACGTCCGCCCGGTGACCTTCCTCACGGAGACGCTGACTTAGTTCTTCGCTGAAAAATTCACGGATGGTAGGAATGCCGTGTTGCTTTTCAGCAATCCCAGCGATATTGAGAGCTGGTTCGATGCCTAGCACATTCGCGCCGGCGCGTTTGTAAAACTGAAGCAGATAGCCATCGTTACTGGCCACTTCGATAACGAGACTTTGCGCGTTGAGTCGCCGCGAATCAAGGAGCTGCGCAGAGAGCGTTGCCGCGTGTTGCAGCATCGTGTCAGAAAACGATGAAAGGTAAACGTATTCGCGAAACAGTTTCTCCGGCGAAACAGTTTCGGTTATCTGCACCAGCCAACAGCTAGAACAAAACGCCAGATCCAGCGGGTACGTGTCCTCATCTTCGCCGAGTTGTTCATTCGTTAATAGCGCGTTGGCGAGCGGCGTACGCCCGAGGGACAAAATGCCTTGCAAGCCGCTGCCTCCACAGGATCGGCAGGCAGTCGGCGAACCGATGATCATTAGGTCTTCGCCCCCAGAAATTCTCGATACCAATCGATTGTGTGGCGCAAACCTTCATCAAGTGTGAAGAGTGGTTTCCAGCCCAGGATCTGGCGTGCCTTCTGCGCATTCAAATATTGCTCGCGGATTTCATTGACTGCTTCGTTGCGCACCTCAGGTTCGAGCTCAGATCGCATCAACTTAAGGATGCGTTCTACCACTTCCAGCACGGTGGCTTGACTCTCGTTGGAAAAATTGAAGGCTTGGCCAATGAGGGTATTGTCTGAGGCGAGACGTTCAGCCAGAAGCATGTTCGCGGCAGCACCGTCGTCGGCATAGAGGTAGTCACGAACGAACTTTCCATCCGAGCGAATCACAGGTCGGTTTCCACGCAAAACGGAGCGAATGGTACCCGGCACAAGGCGATTCCAATTCAGATCGCCGCCACCATAGAAATTTCCCGAACGCGTGATCGCGACAGGTAGGCTGTACGTAACAGCGTACGACTGAGCGATTAAATCAGCGCACGATTTGCTGACGTCGTAAGGGTGACGTCCGACTAACGGTGCGTCTTCGCTGTAGGGAAGTTGTTTATGGTCACCGTAGGCTTTGTCAGACGATGCGACTACGATCTGTTTGACCGAAGAGCTGCGGCGGCACGCCTCGAGCGTGGCCCATGTACCGGCGATGTTTGTTTCAAGAGTCGAGACAGGATTGCGATTAGCGATGCTGACGATCGTCTGAGCCGCAAGGTGAATCACCGTGTCAATTTCGTATTCACCGAGAACACGTTCAAGCAGCGATTGGCTCCGCACGTCTCCAGTCACTACTTTCACCCGATCGTTTAAGCGCGCTCGCACGAATTCACTCTGTGGTACCCAATCGCGCACGAGACAGACGACGTCCGCTTCTGCTTCAAGAAGCCGTCGCACGAGCCAGCCGCCGAGCAAACCAGTAGCGCCGGTGACCAGAGTGGGGCGGTCCTGCCAAAATCTTTTATTTGCTTGATTGTCTAAGGCCATGTTTTCCAGGGCGGATTGCTACGCCACAAATT
>DATJKB010000162.1:0-10615 GCA_035491875.1 Pyrinomonadaceae bacterium
CAGATCAGCGTGTTCATACGCGTCACAACATTGCCGTTGATATGCTCCTTGAAACGGTGAACGAAAAAGGAGAGCTTACCGAAAGCGAACAGAGTGTCACCGAGAACATTAGTCGCGGAGGGGCAACGCTGTTTACTACGCTGCAGATTCCCGTCGGACGCTTCGTTCGCCTCACAAGTCAACAGTACAACCTTACAGTCCATGCAGCAGTGCGGGCGCGAAGCACTGGCGCCGACGGAATCCGTCGCATCCACGTCGAATTCATCGATAAAGAGTGGCCGTTGTAGAATACCGCCATGCCACAAAGTCGATCGATCCAGATTGAAAGAGAAGTTTTGCTGTTTGAGATAACCCGCCGCTGCAACTTTGCCGATTGCAACCAGCGCGTTTCTCTTGGTCTAACGAAGGCCGAAGCTTTCGAGTATCGCGGATTTAAGTGCGGCTTCTGCGAACGTTGGAACGACGACGCTTTAACGGAACGTGACGTTCCTGATTGGTGGGACGAAATTCAGCCCCCTTCCAGAGTCAACTAAAACGTCTCGACGAAAAGGCCTTGAGTAACAACGGTACATTGCCAGCCAGAAGCAACTTGTCATCACAGCCGAACAGTGGCCGGACTATGTTCCCGCAGTGGTTTCTGGAAGTCATACGGCCGATCGTCGGCGGTGTCAGCCGTGTTTTTTGGAAGATTGAGTTCTCCGGTTTGGAGAACGTTCCGAAGAACGGCGGCTTGATCATTGCGTCGAATCACCAAACCTACCTCGATCCTTTCTGGCTTTCACTTCCAATCAAACGTCCGATTCGTTACCTCGCATGGAGCGCCGCTTTCAAATGGCCTGTCGTGGGAAGGGGCCTTAGGTTGTTTGGCGCGTGGCCACTCGCATTGGAGGGCAGCGATCCCGCAGCCATTCGACGATCGTTGCAGTGGTTAAGAGAGGGCGGCGCGGTTGTGATCTTTCCGGAAGGTGGACGGAGCACATCGGCGGGTTCACTCGAGAGATTCAAAGCCGGTGCGGTGCGTTTGGCACTGGAGGCAAAGGTGCCTATTCTGCCGGTGACTATCAAAGGTGGGAATCGAGTTTGGCCCAGGGGATGGAAGTTTCCGCACACTGGAAAAGTTGTAGTTACTTATCATCCACTGTATCGCGCTGAGCCTGGTCCTGACGATGAGACTCGCGCATACGCAAGGCGTGAGAGTGAGAAGCTCGCGAAGGTGATCGGTTCCGCGCTTTGAAATGGCCCCCACGGCCGGAGGGTTGCTGATTCACTTAAAACCCCATCGCTTCAGAGCTCGATCGCGACGACATGCTGACAATGGGCGGGCACGGCCGCTTTGTACTTCAATCACTTCGTGGGTCGTTTTGTTTACTCGCAGTCGCAGGCACGCACAGCCATAGCCATAACTACCGACATTTGTTCGCACAAATTGTGCGGGCTTAAAATCCGGTAGCTTATCCCAATCGCTGTCAGCTAACTGATACCCACCTTGCGTTCCAAGTATCCACCTCGCCTCTCGATCTAACAGCCAGGAATTTGCAGGCGTTGGATTGTCGAGCCATCCACAGCGCGTTTCAAACTGAGTTCGTGTGGATTGAGTAACAGGCTGAGAGTGTGTATTCACAAAGCTCACAGTGCTTAATACTGCGAAACTAGCGAATATCAATGCGCACTTTAGAGATCTGTTTTCCATAAAATTGCGCCTTTGAAGCTTTTCGACTTTAGCGTCGTAGCAAATCTAGCATCGAGTTATGAACACGCCCGTTACTCGCCACGACTTTCTTCGTGTAGATATCCAGCGGTTCGTTTTCGTAATTCGTGATACGACCACCGGCTTCACTAATCAGAATCGCGCCGGCTGCGATGTCCCACGGGTTTAGCCCATCTTCCCAAAAGCCATCGAATCTTCCGCAAGCAATATACGCAAGATCCAATGCGGCTGAGCCATCACGCCGAACAGCCTGGGCGTGTAGTGTGAAGTTCGTGAAGTCGCGCGCGAAGTCCGGACGCGTTCGTACGTCGTACGGAAACCCCGTACACATCATCGCGCTATTGAGTGCCTCCACGCTCGAGACGCGGATCCTTCGCTCGTTGAGTGTTGCTCCCTGTCCGCGCTCGGCAGCAAACATTTCGTCGCGCATGGGATCGTAAACGACGCCGATCTCCAGTTCGCCAGCATGCTCAAGGCCGATCGAAACGCAGAAGCACGGATAGCCGTGTGCATAGTTTGTTGTACCGTCGAGCGGATCGACAATCCACTTCCAATCACTTCGCTGCGAGCCTTCGACGACTGCTTCGCCGGACTCTTCTGCCAGGATTCCGTGTAATGGATAGTGAGAACGAATGCGATCGATGATCAATTCTTCCGCAGCAATGTCCGCTTCAGTGACGAGATCGATGTCGCCTTTGTTGGAGATCTGCGCTGCACCTAAACGCTGGACCAGGAGATTACCGGCATCACGAGCGACTTGAATGGCAAAGTTTAGCAACGCTAGTTTTTCTTTGTAGCGCGGACCCTACGAGCCGGGATCAGCTTGGGTTGACTTCGTGCAGGCTCCATCGCGGGTCGCACGTTTAGATTCCTGAGAGCGATCCTTAGTACTTCCTGGACCTGTCGGTCCCAATAACCCCACGAATGATCACCGGGCAGCTCACGATATTCATGAGGAATCTTCTTCTCGACCAACAGCGTCGCCAGCTCACGATTGTCGGGGAATACTCCTGCGTCTTCTGTTCCACAGTCGAAATATATGAATGGCAACGAAGGAATTCGATTCGCAGGCAATTGTTTGATCAGCTCGAAGAGATCATTCTGCTTCCGCGTGTCGCTGCCAACAGCGCCAAAGAGCTTGAGTGACTTTTTCAGGGCCTCCCATTGAATACGCTGATCATCGACGCGTGTAATTCCAAAGGCCCCGCTCATTGAACCAACAAAGGCAAAAATGGATGGCGACTTCAGTCCAAACTTAACGGCGCCGTATCCGCCCATTGATAGACCGGCGATCGCACGTCCATAGCGAGCTTCAATGGTCCTATAACGAGCCTGCACGTCAGGAATTACTTCGTTAAGAATGTAGCTCTCATATTTCTCTGACGGTACAGCCACACTATCAATGTACCAACCATCATTACCCTCGGGAGTGACCACGATCAGTTGGTGCTGAGCTGCATAGTCGGCGACATTAGTGCGCGAGAACCAATCGTTGTAATGACCGGTTAAGCCATGAAGCAGGTAAAGCACTGCGTAGCGAGTCGTCGTTGAATCATCGTAATCCTCAGGCAGTGCCACACTGTATGGCAGTGTCGCGTTCATGAGCTTGCTGCGAAACTGAATAGTTTCGACGCGCGCTTTTGCGAATGTGTTGGTTGAGAGCGCGCAGCCTAATACTGCGGCTAGACCAATAGCCAGGACTACGCTTCGGATCTGATTGAACATTCTCGGATAAAAGATTTCAGCCGCAGATAAACGCAGATCATACAGATCGGAAAGGATATATCAGATGTTTTCTGATCTGCGTCATCTGCGTTATTCTGCGGCTAATTCTCCTCCAGCATCGGGATCTTGATTTCTTTTTCGCGCGCGGTCTTTTCTGCTTCTTCGTAACCGGCATCCACGTGCCTGGCAACGCCCAGACCTGGATCGTTCGTCAGCACACGATTCAAACGCTTGGCGGCATCGTCCGTGCCGTCCGCCACCGTAACTTGTCCTGCGTGCAGCGAGTAACCAATGCCAACACCGCCGCCGTCATGAAACGAAACCCAACTCGCGCCACTCGCAGTGTTGAGTAACGCATTCAACACTGGCCAGTCTCCGACTGCGTCTGACCCATCTTTCATGGCTTCGGTTTCTCTGAACGGTGAAGCAACTGAACCGGTATCGAGATGATCACGACCAATCGCAATCGGAGCCTGAACGTCTCCGCGCTTAACAAGATCATTGATTGCCTCGCCCATCTCCGCACGCTCCCCATAGCCAAGCCAACAGATTCGGGCCGGCAAGCCCTGAAACTGAATGCGATCTCGAGCCAGCCGCAACCAGCGATTCAACGTTCGATCTTCCGGGAATAGCTCCAGCGCGAGATCATCAGTCTTGCGAATGTCGTTTGGATCCCCCGAAAGAGCGACCCAGCGAAACGGCCCCTTGCCTTCGCAAAAAAGCGGCCGGATGTATTCGGGGACGAAGCCGGGAATATCAAACGCATCGTCGCAGCCTGCATCAAACGCCTGCTTGCGAATGTTGTTGCCGTAATCAAACACAACTGCGCCAGCACGTTTCAGACTCAACATCGCATCAACGTGCTTCGCCATTGCTTTCATCGATCGCTCGACGTACGACTTCGCATCCTTCACGCGCAACTCTTCCGCTTCCTCAAGACTCAATCCGTCAGGAACGTAGCCATTCAGCGGATCGTGAGCACTCGTTTGATCGGTTACTACATCAACGTGCAGCCCGCGACGAACAATCTCCGGCAGAACATCCGCGCAATTGCCGACAAGTCCGACTGAAATCGCACGGTTTTGCTCGCGCGCGTCCTCGCAAATGGTGATCGCCTCATCTAACGTTTGGGCCAGGCGATCGCAGTAACCCGTCTTAACTCGCCGTTGAATGCGTTCCGGATCAACGTCGATGCCGAGAAAGACAGCTCCATTCAACGTCGCAGCCAGGGGCTGAGCGCCGCCCATTCCTCCCATGCCACCCGAAACAACCAGTTTTCCGTTGAGACTTCCGCTGAAGTGTCTATCGGCGAGCGCGGCAAACGTTTCGAACGTGCCTTGAACGATGCCCTGCGTCCCAATGTAGATCCAACTTCCGGCCGTCATTTGGCCATACATCATCAGGCCGCGACGCTCGAGCTCGTGGAAGTGATCCCAGTTGGCCCAGGCACCGACGAGGTTGGAGTTAGCAATCAGAACGCGCGGTGCATAATCGTGGGTGCGAAAAACTCCGACGGGTTTTCCTGATTGCACGAGGAGAGTTTCGTCGTCACCGAGTTGCTGCAACTCCCGAACAATCGCGTCGAAGGCATTCCAATTCCGCGCCGCTTTGCCCGCGCCGCCATACACAATCAGCTCATCGGGTTTTTCTGCGACGGCCGGATCCAGATTGTTCATCAAACACCGAAGCGCAGCCTCCTGCTGCCAGCCTTTGCAATTCAGCTGCGAACCTCTTGGTGCTCGAATTGTTCGTTCTGGCATGGTTAACGAAGTAATTTCCCTGAATAAAACCGGGTAAACCAACCATCACTGTCCTTTTGAATCAGTTGCGCCAACTCGCCAGCATCCAACCAAATGCCTCCACAGTTGTCGCATCGATCAATTGAAACTTCTTCAAACCTCGTTTCGGCAAGTGCTTCATTGCAACGCGGACAACGCATTGAAGAGGTACCGGCAGCCTTTGCCTGCTCAGCTTTCTCAATTCTCTGTCGAAGTCTTCCTGATGGCGTTTCTAAGTTTTCCATAGTGGGAACTCCTTACAGTCGGGTGTGAGTTAACGGCTTTCGCTATTTTTCGATCAGGGCGGTGGTAAGTTAGTCGCCGCCCCACCAGCGTGTGAACCAGCCAGTAGTATCTTTCTGTACCAATTCCCCAAATTCGCCCGGATCCAGCCAAACACCGCTGCAGTTATCACATCGATCGATCATGACATCCTCAAACTTAATCGCCACCAGTGTCCCGGTACAACGAGGACAACGCATGGTTGACTGACCCGCTTCTTTTGCCTGCTGGGCCACCTTCATCTTTTCGCGAAGTTTCTCGATTGCTTCCTGATTTTTCTTTCGGAAGTATTCCTCTTCGAGCGCTCGCCCTCGATTCTTTAACCCTTCTGACATAAGTTCCTCCTATTAGTTCTGCTTAAAATTCCTCGCGCCGTATCGCCGCGACAATGTTCTCAATATCCGTCGACATCGCGCGATCCGTCGAGACCGGTGACACATGTTTTCGAACCACATCGTAAGCCGTTTTCACTCCACGACCTGGCCTCAACGGCGCGCGAAATTCAAGCGCTTGTGCGGCCGTAATCAACTCGATAGCCGTGGCTAACTCCGCTAGATCGACGATCGCGCGAAATTTTGCTGCCGAGGTCATACCCATCGACACGTGATCTTCTTTGCCGCCGTCGGTGGGAACATTATCGATGCTCGCCGGATGGGCCAAAACCTTTGCTTCATTTAACAACGCTGCGGCCGTCACTTGCAGCATCATGAAACCGGAAGAGATACCTGGTTGTTTAGTCAGGAATGGCGGTAAATCTTCGTTGGCGTCCGGATTCACCAAACGATCGATGCGCCGCTCAGTGATACTTATCAAGTCAGTCAACGCCAGCGCCGCATAATCGAAGACAAGGGCGAGCGGCGCTCCATGGAAGTTCCCGCCTGAAAGTACTTCACCGCTGCCGGCAAACACGAGTGGGTTGTCGGTAGCGCTGCCGCTTTCAATTTCAACTACACCGCGAGCGTGGGCCAGGGCATCCCTAACCGCCCCGTGTACCTGCGGCATGCAACGAAGACTGTAAGCATCCTGCACGCGCGGATCGTTTTCCAGGTGCGACTCGCGTATTTCACTATCGCGCAGAAGCTCGCGCAAGTGCTCGGCTACTTGCGTTTGTCCGCGATGCGGTCGTGCGGCGTGGATTCGCTCATCAAAGGCCACTGGAGTTCCGCGCAATGCCTCAAGCGTCATCGAGCCGGCAAGGTCAGCTAACCGGGCAACGCGCTCGGCCCGAAACAGCGCCAGTCCTCCCACGGCGCCCATCGCCTGAGTTCCATTAAGTAGCGCCAGGCCTTCCTTAACTTCAAGCTGCAGAGGAGAAACACCCGCGCGCTCAAGAGCGACAGCGCCTGGCAGCCGCTCCTTCTCATAAAACACTTCGCCTTCGCCGATAACCGCGAGCGCAAGATGAGCGAGCGGCGCCAGATCTCCGCTTGCACCCACCGACCCCTTTTCAGGAATCACTGGCGTGATGCCACGCTCGAGCATCGCAATCAACGTCTCGATCACCACCGGACGCGCTCCGCTGAATCCCGCCGCCAACACGTTTGCGCGCAGCAACAACATTGCCCGCGCCTCAGGTTCAGACAATGGATTGCCCAGACCGCATGCGTGACTGCGCACAAGATTCAATTGCAACTGACGCAGTTCACCTTTTTCGATGCTGACGTCAGACAGCTTGCCGAATCCCGTGTTTACGCCGTAGACCGTCCGTCCTTCATTGACAATCTGCTCCACCACTCGTCGTGCGGCGTCGACTCGTTCGCGCGCAGAGTGGGACAAAGAAACGTTTTCTCTGCGAGTAGCGACGTCGAATATTTGTTGGAGAGTTAGAGACTGACCGTTCAGTTCAAGCATGTGGACATTGCCGATTGACGATTGCCGATTTTGATGACGATTCGGTTTCGGTGAGTCTATCGGAAGGAGGAACTACTTTCCAAATCGGCAATTGGCAATTGGCAATGCTTACACTTCGACTTCAACCTTTTTGTCGCGGTCTGGGGTTTCAGAAACGTCTATCTTTTTGAATTCAGATGTCGTGGTGGCCGTATTGCGAACGCGTTGTCGGGCCCGCTTAGCACGAACGGTAGTCCGGCCTTTTGTAACCGCTGTCCAACTTGTCATACGTCGAAGCGGCCGCAGGGAGAATTCGTGCTTCGGCAGAACTTCTCCAGTCGCCTCGCGCAATCGGACAGTGCCGATCGCAAAAATTGCAATAGCTGCATTGAAGACAACGCCAACTACGAAAACAATCCAACCAGGAACGACACCGACGGTTGCCCTGTCAATGAAAGCATCAAAATTTCGCGCCGGTAGCGGATGCAGGTAGACCTTCAGGTTCCAGCTCAACGCCAGCAGTGCAAAGATCCATAAATAATTGCGTCTGAGACGACGACCAACGGCTTCCCATTCGGTGATCGTGAAATGAGGAGTGATCAGGTCTGCCGCGAGATGTTCGGCCCATGCTTCGTCGGCCGCGGCACTCTCCGGTGACAACAGGTGCGCGAAGTAACCCGTTTCGAGAACTCTGACGCGACTGGACCAGATTTCGTAATAGCGATACCGACGCGCTTCCATCAAAAGGAAAATCGTAACGAGAATCGTATTGATTGGGATTACAAAATGCGGGTTGCTGGGGGAACTAAAAACGAATGAGAGCATTGCGCCCGCAGTAATCACCGCCCAGTTAGTCGTTGTGTCCAGACGGTTGCGCCAGGTGTTGGAGCGCTGTACTTCACCGCGATAGAAGTGAATCATCGCGGTGTTGAACTCCCCCGGCGACATGCGGCGCATCAATCCCGCGGCCGACGCTGTCCCTTGTTCATTGGAAACGGATTCAGCTGGAGGCGACGCCGGTCGGAGCCTGCCTGGTGGTCTTTCAGTTGGGAGTGAACTGCTTCCTCTTTGATTAGCTTCGGTGGTCATTTCCTGACGACTTGGGACTGCTCCATCCAGAGTGGGTGGTGCGGAATCCCCCGGGAAATTCATAATAGCACGCGAGCAGCGACAACGCCGCCCTTATTTGGAGTGCGGCGACCTGTCGGCGCTTTTTGCACTCATGATTTGTCGGATACAAAAGCTGTAACAAGTCACCGCACTCCAAAAAGTGGTCTCCTTGACAGTGTTTGAAACGGCAACCTATAGTGGCGGCCTGGCTGTTTGACCAAGAATTCCTCGGGGAATTTCCGTGAGTACTGCCGCCGAAATCGAAGACTTTGAACCCTGGATGCGGCAAGCGCTCGATGCCGCGCGGGAGGCAAGAGCTCGCGGTGAAGTACCCGTTGGGACATGCGTCGTGAGCGGCGACAAGCTGCTCGCGGTTGCCGGAAATCGCACACGAACTGATTGCGATCCCACGGCCCACGCGGAGATGGTTGCGCTACGTGAAGCGTCGAAGAAGGTCGGTAACTATCGACTCACGGGAATCGACGTTTACTCCACCATTGAACCGTGTGCGATGTGCGCCGGTGCTCTAATTCAGGCACGTGTGAAGCGTTTGATTTACGGAGCGCGAGACGAGCGTGCCGGAGCGGTGGACTCAAAGTTTCGCATCTGCGACACTGACTTTCTCAATCATCGCATTGAGATAGTGAAAGGTGTTTTGGAAGCTGAGTGTCGCGAGTTGATGCAGGAATTCTTTCGTGAGAGACGCGCATAGAGATTTCGGAGTTCGGATTTGGGATTTCGGATTTGGGATTTGAGATCTCAGATTTGAGATCTGAGATGATTGCGGAGAGGTCGCATAGTGGATTAGTGCACCGGTCTCGAAAACCGGAGTGGCTTAACGGCCACCGTGGGTTCGAATCCCACCCTCTCCGCCAGAAACATTGTTGATTTTTGATTTTAAATTTTTGATTTATGCTCGGCTCACTGTGTTTGCGCCAATCAAAAATCTAAAATCAAAAATCAACAATGTGGAGAGGTGCAGGAGTGGTTGAACTGGCAGCACTGGAAATGCTGTGAACGGGGAACCGTTCCGTGGGTTCGAATCCCACCCTCTCCGCCAGAAGAACATTTTTGATTTTAGATTTTTGATTGATGATTTGCAGATTGATTGCGAGTTCGGTCTGACCGATTCACCAGTTCATCGTTTCTAGCGCCAATTCCCTGTCCTCCAATCTGCAATCATCAATCTGCAATCTTCAATCCCCCTAGCCCCCTCGTTCGAACTTCCAGTAGCAGGATAATTATAAATGAACGACGACAAACTCGCGTTGGAAGAAGCACGGCGGGCTGCTCAACATGAAACCGTAAAAGCGCAGGTCGAAGGCGAAGTACAGGCGGAAATCTCAGAACGCGCCGCACAGAAAACTGTACCGAACGAATCTCAACGCATCGATAACGTTGCAGGGCAATTTAAATCGAAGGCTGTTGACGAAGTAATTGACACCGAACACGAGGTACAACGCGCGCGCGGTCTGGCGCGAGTCTCGCAAGTTGTTGATTACATCTTCTATGTGATTTACGCGTTGCTGGGAATGCGGTTTTTGCTGGCCTTACTGGCCGCAAACAGCAACACCGGCTTTGTGCAATTCATCGTGGCTGTTAGCAATCCGTTTTATCTGCCCTTTAAAGGCATTGTGGCCAGTCCGAGTACCAACCAGGGTCATACACTGATGCTCCCGATCGTCGTGGCGATCATCGCGTACATCTTGTTGCACCTCGGTATTAACGCACTCCTGAGACTGTTTGCGCATCGAAAGACCGAGATTTGAATTCAGGTCTTCGGCTTAGGTCTTTAGTTTTTGGACTTTGAATTCATTCGGGGGTTTCGAGTAGCGTCCTATATTGAGTTCCGAACACTCAATTCTCCGCGCGTTCTCAGCGTTCTCGGCGGCTCAGCACGTAAATGAAAACCGCAGAGCCGCCGAGAACGCTGAGGATACGCAGAGAGTTGAGTGGCTCGTCAAGAAACTTCAGATACTTGAGGTTTGCCTCCGCTTGACCGCTAGTCTAGGTTCCCTCACAATCGGCAATCGGCAATCGGCAATAACTTCCAATCGTCATTGTCTTATCAGATCCCGGGCTCCGCACAACGCAAGCCTTGTGAACCCCGCCAGGCCGGGAACGGAGCAACGGTAGCAACGGCAGCGTGTGTTGCGGGAAAGTCCGGGGTCTGGCCAAAAAG
>DATJKB010000163.1:0-6012 GCA_035491875.1 Pyrinomonadaceae bacterium
CGCGAGCTATTGAATAATCGCGAGCTGGCACTCTCGCCGATCGGCTTTCTCGATGACGATCCTTCGAAGAGCGGGAAATTAATTCATGGCTTTAGAGTTTTTGGCGGCAATGGCGATTTGGGTTCCGTTTGCGATCAGCAGCAGGTGGATGAAGTGGTCATTTCAAGTTTGAAGATGACGGATGCGAGAATTGAAGAAGTCGTACGCTGCTGTGCGGAACGCGAGATCGTCGTGAAAAGAATGCGGATTACAATGGAAACGCTCGACTGAATGTCTCAGGAACTAATTCACTTAACATCGCGAAAACCGGCAGTTCGCATTGTGATGATCCTGTTCTTGATTGTCGCTGCGATTTGGTCATATTTCGTTGTGGGTTGGTACCTCGGAAATTCTTTTGCAGAGACCCTTGATCCGAGCGATCGCGACCTTGATATCGCTCGCATGGCCGTTTCTATGGCACCCGATGACCCGCTGACCCATTGGCGACTCGGTAATGTCTCGCAATCAAAACTGCCCTTCGATCAAATTGGCCAGGCGATCGCCGAATACGAAAAGGCGGTCAGTCTCTCACCAAACGATTATCGTTTTTGGACCGCACTGGGCGTTGCGTATGAGCAAGCCGGGGAACACGACAAAGGAGAAGTGGCTTTGAAGCGGGCGGTCAGTCTTGCTCCGTCCTATGGTCACCCGCATTGGTTTCTAGGAAACTTATTGTTGCGTCGTTCGCGCTACGACGAAGCATTCGCCGAGTTGCGCCGTGCAGGTGAGGCGAACGAAGAGTTTCGTCCGCAAATGTTCGTTCTTCTTTGGGAAATCTACGGCTCCGACTTTGACTCGTTGAGCAAGGCTGTTGGCGACAAAGCCCCCACTCGCGCAGCTTTTGCGGTTCACCTATTGAAACAGAAGAAGTTTGACGAGGGGATGCGGCTTTGGGCAACACTGTCTGCAAACGATAAGACGGCAAACAAAACTACGGCTGACTCTATGGTGACCAGCCTACTCGCCTCAGGTCGACCCTACGATGCGCTCAAAGTTTGGAATGACGTGGCACCTAACGCCGAGAGTCGCGCGGCGATCGATCACATCACTGACGGCAGCTTTGAACAGGTGACCAACTACGGACCGGACATGGTTTTCGCTTGGCAGGTAAAGAATGTGGCCCAGGTACAAATCGGTGTTGATCCTCACAGCGGGCACACCGGTGCTCGAAGTCTGCGTCTCCTCTTTCAAGTGCGACAAAATCTCGGATCGTTAAGCGCAACGCAACTCGTCACCGTGTCGCCGGATACCGAGTACGAACTAGAGTTCTATCGAAAGTCGCAAAAGCTCGAGAGCGGATCCACCCCCTTCGTTAGTGTGACGAACATTTCGAACGGCGCTGTACTCGCTTCCTCAGATGGTGCTGCTAACGGTGATACCGATTGGCAACGCGTCAGTCTTACCTTCAAGACGCCGCCGAAGAGCGAAGCCGTGACGATTAGCATCGACAGGACTAAGTGTCCGGACGCGGACATCTGCCCAATTTTCGGAACTGTTTGGTATGACGACTTCAGTCTCAAACGAAGAAATTGAGGTTATTTCCGTCGAGACTTCGCCGGAAGTAACACGAGCGAGGCCGGGCGCTACGGTCTATCGCATTCGTCACACGCTCGCCAGCCGATTTCTCGTGCTCGTGATCTGCGTGGCGATTGTGCTGTCGGCACTCGCTTACGGCACGGTCCACTACTGGGCACTTGGCATATTCAACGTGGGCGCATTGACGATTCTGTGTTTGTGGGTGGTTGATGCCTGGTCCCTCGGGCATCTCAGGATTAGCAAGAATCTTTTGCAGTTGCCACTGCTCGGAGCGGTGGTTTTGGGAATAGTACAACTGTTACCCCTTCGACCGGCTGTAAACAGCGAACTCGGCATGAGCCTCTCGCAGTCGCTGTCACTCGATCCTAACGCTACTCGGCTCGTAATAGTGCAACTGCTCAGTTTGTTCGTCTATTTTGCAGCCGTCCTGGTCTTTGTTGACACGCCCCGGCGTCTTCAGTTGATCGTTCGCACAATAATGATTTTTGGCTTCTGCCTGGCAATGTTCGGACTGACTCAGTCGTTTACGAGCCCGACCAAGGTTTATTGGATGCGCGAACTGAACCAGAGTACTGCGTTCGGTCCATTTATCAATCGACATCACTTCGCGGGCTACATGGAATTGACGCTCGCATTACCATTGGGATTGCTGTTCGCAGGGTCTGTCGATCGCGAGAAGAAGCTACTGTATTTGTTTCTCGCCGGAATGATGGGCGTGGCACTTTTTATGACCACCTCGAGAGGCGGTGTGATTAGTCTTGTGGCAGAAGTGTTTTTCTTTGTCTTAGTCACCGCGTTCTGGCGCAAAGAAAACGAACGTACAAAGAGACGAACCAGCAGGATTCGGAGTGCGATTGTCCGATTAGCTTTGGGAGTGGCACTAATGGTCGGACTGGTTATCGGCGTTGCGGTGATTGGCGGTGGCGACATTCCATTAGATCGTTTGGTCGATAGCGTGAACTCAAACGATCCGACCACTGGTCGTGCTCACTTTTGGTCGGTCACACTCAATATGATCAAAGCTCACCCGGTGCTCGGAACCGGCCTGGGTGCATTCGGAGTGATATATACAGGCTTTGATTCGCACAACGGTTTGCTTCGTTTGGAGCAGGCGCATAACGACTATCTACAGGTGTTGTCTGACGGCGGAATTGTCGGTGCATTCCTCGCACTCTCTTTTGTCGCTCTGCTTTTCGCTCGAGCCTTCTATCGGATGCGAACGCGAGATCCATTTCGACGCGGGGTCGCCCTAGCATCGCTGGGCGGTTGTCTTGCCGTGCTGGTTCACAGTTTCTTCGATTTCACGCTGCACACCACCGCTAATGCGTTGCTATTCCTGGTTCTTGCAGCCCTTGCGACTTTGAATGGCCGCGTCGAAAATGCGCCGCCGCGTCGCAAGCGCCGCCGTTCCTCTGAGATTGTTGAGCAGAAACCCGTCGAACACGCAGACTTGAACAACGCGGCGGTTAAGGTAATATGAGGCGCCTCTTTGGAGTGCGGTGACCTGTCACCGCTTTCTTCCAAATGTGCTCGCCCCAGATAGAAACGCAAAAGCGGTGACAGGTCGCCGCACTCCAAACAATGGCTTCAGCTGCTTCCGCAAAAGACGATACAACTGCCCATTCAGCGAGCGAAACATCATCCGTGCCGGGTTTGTGTCTCACCGCCTCGCTGAGACACGGTAAGGACGACGCGCTTAACTACCGTGAAGATGGCCGCTGGGTGAACATAACCGCGGCCGAGTTTGTGGAGCGTGTCAAGGATGTGGCCTTAGGGCTAGCCGCGCTGGGTATCCGGCCGGGAGATCGCATTGCCCTGCTTTCCGAGAACCGGCCTGAATGGTCCATCGCAGACATGGCGATCCTCAGTCTCGGTGCGATCAATGTGCCGATTTACACTACGCAGGCAGTCGATCAGATTGAGTTTATCCTCGCCGACTCTGGCTCCCGTGCGGTGTTTATCTCAAATCGGAAACTCTTCAGACACGCTCGACCTGCACTCAACGACAGACATTTGGAAAAGCTGATCTTCTTCGACACGGATGTCGCTGAGGATCTCGATCACGCAATCGCTTTGAGCGAATTAGAACAGCGCGGAAAGGACCAGGCGCAGCAGCGTCCGGAAGCGTTCGACGCTTACCTGCACGCGGTGCGTCCTGACGACCTCGCGACGATTATTTACACATCTGGGACCACGGGCGAACCAAAGGGCGTGATGCTAACGCACAACAACTTCATTTCTAATGTGCTGGCGATTACGAAGGGTCTACCGATTGGCAATACCGACACTGCGTTATCAGTGCTTCCTTTGTCGCACATTTTCGAGCGCGCCGGCTTCTATGTTTTCTGCTACAACGGAGTCTCGGTCTACTACGCTGCGTCGTTCGATCAAGTTGGTGAAAATCTGCGTGAAGTTCGACCCACAGTAATGACGGCAGTGCCGCGCCTCTTCGAGAAGGTGTATCACCGGATCATCAAGAAGGGCATGGCTGAGAAAGGCGTAAAGAAAAGGATTTTCACGCGATCGCTAAGAGTCGGCCAGCGTTTTGGTGAATTGACGGACGCTCAAAGAAGAATTCCAGCGCGTCTTCGCCTTCAGCAGAGGCTGGCAAGCAAGCTTGTGTTCTCGAAATGGCGCGAAGGTGTTGGCGGGCGATTACGCTATTTCGTGTCGGGCGGCGCACCACTCGCGCCGGCGTTGTCTTATTCCTACATCTCCGCGGGGATTCCTATTCTTCAAGGCTACGGCGCCACTGAAACTTGTATTGTTTGCGCCAACCGTCCGGACAACAATCAAGTCGGATCAGTCGGTGTTCCGTTCGAAGGAATTGAACTGCGAATCGCAGAGGACGGTGAGATCCTTATCAAGGGACCGAACGTGATGCGCGGTTACTATGGTCAACCAGAAGCAACGGAAGCAGTGCTCAAGGATGGATGGTTTGCGACTGGCGACGTGGGCCATCTCGACAAGGAAGGTCGCCTCTACATCACCGATCGAAAGAAAGACTTATTCAAGTTGTCCAATGGCAAGTATGTGGCGCCCCAGCTTATTGAGAGCTTATTGAAAGAAAGCGAGTTTGTGAGCCAGGTGGTTGTTGTTGGCACGGGCCGAAAGCAACCAGCTGCTTTGATCGTGCCCGATTGGGAAAACTTGAATCAGGCACTTGCTGCTACGCGAGAAGATCTTCCAAAGGACCGCGCGGAGCTCAGCAAACACCCGACAGCCGTGAAGATAGTTCAGCGCGATGTTGCCGCGTTAACCTCCAGCCTCGCCGATTACGAACGCATCCGACGCGTCGCCTTGATACCGAACGAGTTTAGTATCGATAGCGGCGAACTCACGCCGACACTAAAAGTGAAGCGCCGAGTGATCGACGAGCGCTACAACGATCTCATCGAAGAGATCTACTCCTGATCATCACTTCCTTAGTCGATAGCAAGCTCACCTGACAATTCTCATCTTGCTGCTTTGGCAAAGTAGAGATTCAGCCAGGATTCGAAGATTCATTGGAATCTCCGGCGGTTTGTCGTCACCCTTCGTCCGGGGTTTATGGAAGGCAAGTAACGCAAGTTCGGCGGTGCAAAACTCGCAAGCCGCTAGGTGAAGGCGAACCAGCGCAAGCAGTTCTCTTGGCAGTCTTTTGGTGCGATAAGAGAGAAGGGTATTGGACGACGGACATGCCACCGTTTTCTGGAAGACTGACTCGTTTTCTGACTTCATCCTACCCCCTGAGCAAACAGGCACACGACACGGAGAACTACCTGAAAAGACCGTCGCATTTGAGGGCGAGCCAGGGTAAGCAGGTTCTAGCCTCAACGGTCGAAAAAGCGACGGACGTTCTCCTTGTTCAACAATACAAAATGCCGAATAGGAGCTCGATTCCAGACCTTTTTTAGCCCTTAGGATTCTAATTTCTCTATTGTTTTCAGTAGGTTTAGTGTGGTGTAAAAACATGTTGCCCATAATTTAAATTGCTGCTAACATGCCTTCGTCGTCATTGAAGCAGGCCGCTCAATGACTCATTCCAGGACGGCCCACCTGCTTTGTGCGGAACATCGGGCACACGTTAAGACGTTTTCCACAGCTCGCCTCAGGCCAGCATTAAGTCTCCAATACCAACAAACGCAGACTTCATCAGGTCGTAAAACCCCAGTTTTGACCTCTTGTGCTTAGCCGGTTGGCGGGCCGCGATCGAGCCAGGGATCTCCTTACCAGACGTCGAGTGCAGAGCACCTGCAGTTCTAATTTGAATGCCCTAACAACCACTCACCGTCATAGAAACCCTTTAGAGAACATAGGGTCATTACGGACAATCCCGTGAAATCCATCAGCGAAGATTACGACAAAGCAAGCGAACCCGGAACTCCTGACAAACGGCAATCCCAGTCGCGAGGTCGTCGCACGTACGATCGACCTGGAAAAAATGCGAAATGGGTG
>DATJKB010000164.1:0-3632 GCA_035491875.1 Pyrinomonadaceae bacterium
TCCTTCGACGATCCTGTTTCAGGGGCCTTCAACATTGCTAGCACCGGACCCGCTACGTCAGCAGCGCCGGAATGAATATGCGCGGCGGTTGCATTGCCGATGTTCGAGACTGCGAGTTCATAACAAATCTGGTTCTTGCCCGCGTTAAGTGTGAGTGTGGCTCTGCCGGTTCCGTCCGCATCGCCTGGCCCGGGCACTTCTGCGGCGCCGGTGAGCGTTGCGGTTAGTTTACGGCCTGAATTGTATTGCTCGGACGCCAAAGCAAAGCTGACCGCTGCAACGAAGATAAAAAGGACAATCAGGGCACCTGGCTGTTTCATTATTATCCCTCCTTGGTGGTGTCTTGACGGCGAGGTGGATTTGTCGAGGCGGGGCAGAGTATCTTGGACTTTGAGCAAGAAGGTTTGGAGATTGTTTCGCTTTTCTGTGACGACGCCCATTCCAGCCGTCGTCTGGAGCAGAAAGCAGTTAGGCAGGAGCACCTGCTCCTGCCTGCTGTCCTGCCCTGTTTTTAGTGAGTTACTTGCTTGGGACCTTCTCGCCGTTGCCGGATAGACTCAGGCGGTCACGGAACAAGTTCAGCAGTAACAGAGTGCCAATGCCACCGCCACCCTCGCCGGACCCGCCTGTGGCCATCACATCGGGTGTGATTCGGACGCCCTTCTCACCGATGACCCTGAGTGTCTCGACGAGAGCGACGCCCTGAGCTCCGAGCGCATTCACTTGTTCGTGATATGCAACGCCCTGAGCTTCACCCATCAGACGCACTTTTTCAGCTTCAGCTTTACCGGTTTGAAGGATGTAGTGAGCCTCACCTTCACCCTCTGCCTTTCGTTGTTCAGACCGCTTGATGGAGATCTCGACGCCAACTGTAGCAGCCATCAGGTCTTTCTGATTGTCTGCGTGAGCCTTTGTTTTCTCCAGCTGAATTCGCTTTTCTTCAGCTTCACGCTGAGCGTTGTACATATTCTGCCGCTGCTCGGCAAGAATCTTCTCTGTCTGCGTTTTCATTAACTCTTCCGGTAAATGAATGTGGCAGATGAGAACGTTTACAACGTCGACGTGATACTTCAGCAGGTGAGCGCGCACGCGCGCTTCCGCCCGTTCCTGTTCCTCATGACGATTTTGCAGGTAGGCCATCGCTGACGACTCTGACGCCTGGTTGCGGAAAATCGAGTCGATGAGCGGGTGCATCACGTTCTGAATCAACCGCTCAATGCCACCGATCTTCGCGACCATGAAAGGCGCATCCTCCGGTTTCACTCGGAACACAACGCGCACTTCGAGTTGCATCGTGAAGCCGTCTTTGGAGATTACTTCAAAGGGATTGAATGTGTTGGCAACTTCCCCCGCGGTCCATTCAACGGTTTGGTTAGTTGTCGGAATAATGATCGGCGTGATGGCCAGGGTATTGACATAGTAGCGACCTGGACCAACAACTGCCTCCTGGATGCCGCGGAAACCTTCCGGTACGACGTAGGCTTCATGAGCTCCCTCATCAAGCCGACGGTCGGCCGGATCACCGCTCATCAGATCTTCGCGAATTTCCTCGACAGTGCGCTTATCGTCCATCTTGTCGAGCCGGTGCGCTGACACTTCAGCCTGCTCGATTTCTTCGCGTTCCATGCGCATTCGAACTTTCGCCGCCATTTCACGTCGCACTTCGTCTGATGGATCTTTACCGACGTTTGAAACCACAACCGCGACTTCGCCGGGTTTTACTTCTTTCGCGGTCTCAGGAATGACTTTGAACAGCAGCGGATTGATGTAGTAGGTACCTGGAAGCAGGATGTCCTTCTGTGGTCCACGTTGACCTTTTTTGCCGATGAACTCGTGGGCGTCCTGGAAGTTGTCATGACCTTCAAACGACTCGGCGACATAATCGCGAGGATTCAGAGGAGCACCATCCAGTGCTTCGACCAGTCCGATCGCGTTTTCATTAACGATAGTCGCGTCAAAGAGTCGCACATTGAATAGACCGGGCTTAACATCCGAGCCACCTTCAAGCGCTGTTGATTGGGTCAGGATGCGATACACGCCAGGAGTCAAAATGTCGACCTGCGGCCCCTTTTGGCCGCCGGCAGCGATGAATTGTTCAGCGTCCTGAAAGTTCCGGTGATCCGTTATCGCTTTACCTAGCAAGCGACCGGGATCAAGTGGATCGCCGTCAGCTGCGGTTACCACGCCAACTTTACCTTGCGGCACTACCGTCGCTTTCGACACGGAAACCCGAAACAGGTACGGATGAATGGGCCACAACCCGGGTGGCAATGTTCGAAGTTGAATGCCTTTCACGCCACCACGCTTGATGAACGCGATCGGATCCTGAAAGTTGTTGTGTGCATTTTGCGCACGATCTGGTGCGAAGATTCGGCCCGGCGGCATCGGTTCGCCATCGACCGCTTCGATGATTCCCATTTCATCTGCACCGATCTCAATCAGCGCCACCTTGCGTACGACACGCTCGAACGGGAATTTAATGAGGTGTAGGCCCGGCTTTAAAACGTCGGCCTGAATGCCGACTTCGCCTTCCGTCGCGACTACCCGTCCCGGAGGCATTTTCTCGCCTAGATAACGTCGCTCTTTGATGGCGATTTCGCGCGCATCGACGTTGACGAAGATTCGTCTGATAAACGCAATAACGATTATCAGCGCCAGCAGTGCAACGACCGCTACTGGTATTAACGTTACGAGGTCGATGTTTTCCATAGTGGTTCTTTCTTCAGTTCAACTTTTTAGTTGATGGTTAGTTTTGTTGGTTTGTTCAAGTTCTCGCCGTGCAGATGCGAGGCTGCGTTTCAAAATAAAGCCGGCGCCTGAACTTCTTGTTGCGGATGAGAGTACCCAGAATTCACCGGTTAATAAAGCGTTGAGCTCCGTCGTCGTTATGTCGGGTATTTTTCCGTCGCGCCAGAATTCCAAAGCAAGTTCGGCGGCAGTTCGATAAGTTTCAGCGTCGTCTGATAACGCTGCGATATGCAATGTCTTAGTAGTAGAAGTTCGGTCCGGAGATTTTTTCCACGACTCAATATAAGCGTGTGCGAGTGTGGTGTTTACCGGCCACTCGTTTCTCGTGACGTGCGAAGTTAAAGACAGTAACTGTGCGTCCGATTCCGTCGATCTGACGAGATCTGTTAGCACTTGATCATACAGATCGTCGTCTTGAAGCTCGTGCGCTTTCTGGAGCGCAGACCTATCGCCGGCTGCAGCTTGCGACAAGAGTGTTTCCCGAAGTCGATCTTCAACTATTGCCGCTTCGATTTGTAACTGGCTTTCAGGCTCGGCAAACAAAGCACGAGGCTCAGGTGGCGGCTGTAACGGGATCGAGTCGGGTGTACTGGCGGGTTTTTGCCAGAAGTAAATGGCTACAGCAATTAATCCAAGAATTACTACGGAAGTTATTAGAAGGGTAAGCATCGGCGCTGGCTTCGGAGCGTTATGTTAAATCCGTCGCCGCGTATTTGTGTATACGGCCTCTAGGTGAAAAGGTTCAAGAAAGCGACTGTACCTCTTAGTATCAAGTTGACTGGAATTGTTCAAGTATTTACTGGGAGCGCGGACGTCCTCGTCCGCACTGAGCGAAGCGAACAATTCCTCGCGAGTTCGAGTTGTCGCGAGTTCTGTTCGCTTCG
>DATJKB010000165.1:0-6458 GCA_035491875.1 Pyrinomonadaceae bacterium
TGTATAGAGTCTATTGGAACGATACGCACGTTGGTGATGTTCGAAATCCTCGTTGGGACGATTTCCCATGGGCTGTCGGAGACTTCACCCCCGCAAATCTCACTGGACAGCTTGGCGAGGTGCTTGAATGGTTCGGCAACTTAGCTCAGTTTGACGATGAGGACCTGCCGGAACCACCATTTGAAACCGAGCTCTTAGATAATTGGTTTCTTGAAAAGCCGGACGGAGAGCGCGAGGCGATCTCCGTTCCGATCGTAGACAAAAAAAGCGAAACGATTATGTGGAGATAGCTCCCTTGGAAGAAACGGCCGTGTCATTGCACCGGTCTTTTGATCTCGTTCATTTTCATGACGGAAGAGCAGGGATTCAAATCGGACTCCTAAAGGAGTCCCAACAGTAGTTAATAGGTCAGGTGCTATAAACATCGCACTCCTAACGGAGTGGACCACCATCGATTGCAAGATTTTCTAGAGTCCCTCACTCGTTCCACAGCCACTTCCTAAACCAATCATAGTTATGCTGGGCGACGGCGCGGAATTGCTTAAGGCCGGAAGGCACGTGACCCGCACCTTTATAGATAATCAATTTCGTCGGCACTCCCTGATCCTTAAGCGCCCTGTATAACTCGTAGGCGCCGGCGGGCGGGGCTGTAGTGTCAAATTCCCGATGTTGGATCAAAGTCGGAGTTTTGGCCTTCTTAATGTAGGTGAGCGGCGATACTGTTCTGTAATACTCTGGATCGTCCCAGGGTGACGGATTCGAACGATCAGTTTTTACGGAACCACCGGCCCCGAGTGTATAAAAGATCCTCCAATCTGAAACTCCCTGACCAACTGTCACTACTTTAAAACGGTCGCTGTAAGTCGCCATGAAGGCCGCGACGTAACCACCGTGGCTCCAGCCCATCGCCCCGACACGACTGGGATCGACGATGCCCTGCGCAATAAGCTGGTCCACTCCAGCAATTATGTCTTCGTATTGCGCGATGCCAAGGTTACGTACTAACAGAGCGCGAAACTTTCTGCCGTAGCCAGCTGAGCCTCTATAGTTGGGACGAAGCACAACAGCGCCCTTAGCTACGAACAGTTCGGCCGGGTAAGGCATATCACGACCGATGGTCGGCTGATCGGCATTGATCGGCCCATGATGAATGATGACGACCAACGGGTACTTCCTGGAAGGATCGAAGTCGGCCGGCTTGATCAGCACGCCCTCAATAGTGGTCCCATCCTTCGACTTCCATTCGATAACTTCACGTGTTCCGATCTTCCATCCTTTCAGCTGATCACCGAAGTTTGTCAGCCGCTTCGGCTGAAACGGCTTCAGGTCGGAGACATAAAGCTCGTCGTAGTGCTTTGCGTCCTGATTCGTGAAGGCTATTCGCTTGTAATCACGAGTGAACGAAAATGAGCTGCTGACGGAAGCATAAGGCTGGCTCACACGCTCGATGTTTCTGCTGGATGGATTTAGACGAAATAGGTGCTGATATGTTTTTTGTAAGGCCGAGAAATAGATACCCTCCCCTGACCATGCGAGGGGAGTAGGATTCTCGTCGAACTGCTGGGTCAGCACGCGCGACGGTCCACCATCGGCGGGCACGGTGGCGATATATCCTGCAGAGTGCGTGTAATACTCATCCTTATCCGTGAGCGTATAAGTTCGGAAAGCGATCTCCTTCCCGTCCGGTGACCACACGGGAAAGAAGTCCGGACCTTTCCGATCAACGATCTTCTTCACCGACTTTTCGCCAAGACTTAAGACGTAAATGTCATAAGTCCAAAATGAGTATGGATCTCTATATTGATTCGCGCTGAAAGCGATTCGGCGAGAGTCGGGCGACCACGATATGTCATCTACCGCAAAGTCTACGCCGTCTATCAACCGCTCCGGCGGTGCAGAAGTTGGCGTGTAGTCGGCCGACATTGCGATCGTCCAAAGGCTGCTTGAAAACGCCTGATCATTTCCAACGATGTGGAATTCTGGTGTCTCCTCTCCGCCCGTCCTCGGGAACACCTCAGTAGTTGTGAATGCGATGCTCCGGCCATCGCACGACCAGCGGAAATCACTTACACCGTTACTGACCTGGGTGATCCGCACAAGCTCCTTGCTCGGCGGTGAAGCAAGATAAATCTGTGTCGCGCCATCTCGATTAGAGAGGAATGCGAAACGTTTGCCGTCTAAAGACCAGTTGAAGTTCCAGTTCGTGCCTTTGGCGTCCGTCAATTGAAGGTTCTGACCCGAGGCGATATCTGCGATCCATATCTCATCGGCGAACGCGTTGGCCTCCCAGTCGGCCTTGCGGACTCCATAGACAACTGATCGGCCTTCAGGAGAAATGCTCACATTGCCTGTCCCCTTGAGGCTCATCCATTGATCAAGAGTTGGGATCGTTTGACCGAAACTGAAGCAGTTGATCGAAAGATTTATGGTAAGAAGGAAGACCGCACACCGGATGACCCTGCGCATGTGTTTACTCCTTTTCGCGCGGTGTAGTCCGGGCAAAGTAACACACGGATGGAATCGGATTATTGTACTAATGTGAGCTGCTGGTATCTGATAAACCGCGAGTGCGTGAAATAGATCGGTATTCGTTGGGAGTAAACCCGGTTAACTTTTTGAAAGTTCGGGTGAAGTGACTTTGATCGTAGAAGCCGGCCATCGTCGCAATTTGCGAGAGTGGGGCGCTCGTATCCGAGATCTGCCGGCACGCGAATTCGACTCGCAGCTTACGCACGTATTCTCCCACCGTCATGCCGTAGTGGTTTCGAAATGCCCTGACCAGGTAGACAGGGTGGGCGCCGGCTGCCTGAGCGATCTCTTTGATAGTCAGCGGCTCGACGAACCGGTCACGAATAAGTTCATGAACCAGTCGTAACCACGACGGTACAGACTGTGCAAAGCGTTCTCGACTCCGCTGCATGTGACCGCATATCTCGAGCACAAGACCAGTCATGATCAGCGGCGACACTTCGTCGCGACCTTGGAATTCGTCGTAGAGTTTCCATCCAAGCCATGAAACCTGGCCACCAGAAAATCCAACAGAGCGATCTACAAAACAAATCTGGCTTTGTGTTCGTGTCATTTCAGGATTAAGAGAAACGGCCAGGAATCGTCCACCGCTCGCATCAAAACGATCGCGATGAGTTGTGCCAGCAGGATTGAAGATTAACCTGGACGATTTCGAGGCTGGAGTAACATCCTTCGCCGAAGTGAGGTAATGGCCGCTGATGACGAAGATGAAATGAGCGTCTTCATGCGTATGCCGCGGGATCTCGCCCATACTCAGATCGGCGATCTCCTTGATGGAAAAATCCGGCAACTCCATTTCTTTGCAAAGCTGGCCAATAAACTGACCATGTTGCAGTCTAGTGTTCTCAAGTTGCATCTACTTGGTCTCCATAAACTGAGCATTCATATCCGACACCCTGTCATTGTTTTACCAGGACGGCAGGGCAAGTTTGACTTCAAACCGACGCAAGCCAAGCCTTCTGAGATGAAGCCGTAATAGTTTCTCGTTCAGAACTCGTCAACTCTCTGCGTGTGCTCAGCGTCCTCTGCGGCTCAGCGGTGTGATTTGAGATCCAGAACAAACCAAAAAATCAGCATGTCACTACTTCCAGCCGTGTAGGCGCCGTGCATTTTCGCGAAGTACTCCTCGGCCCATGTCAAGAGCTTGACGCTCGTCGATCACACCATCGCGAATCAAAGAGCTAAGTGCGACGTAGAGTCCGTCACGAGCAGCACGTGACACTACTAAGTGATGTACATCGGCGCCTCCCGGCACACTTGGATAGGCGGAAGCGTCCGTTCCGTACAGAACTTTCTCAGGCGCAAAGATAAGGTACTGGCGCAAGATGTTGGCAAAGTCTGGAACCGGGCGAAGAAATGCTATGGCGGACGTATCTATCCAAACGTTTGGCTTCAAGGCAAGGTAACCCGCTACCTCATACCATGGAGCGCCACCGTGAATAAGAACCACCTGAGTTTGGAAGAACGTCGGATCAGCCAGCACGTCTTCAAGGTTGCGAACGTCAGACTCGAGCGTCCTAAGAAATGGCGGCACGCCGAAAGATGAGTGAATGTGTACCGGAAGGTTAATTTTTCCGGCCTCAAGTAAGATGTGGCGCCACAGATAATCTTGTACAGCCAAATACTCGTCCCGGCTGAGCGGAGCAGTCCGGCCCTTTGAATACAAAATTGTGGCCCGTGCTGCCGGCACATCGGCGATTCTTAATGTTCGTAAATATGCATCCCAGAACTTAATGCCTACCGCGCCCTGTTGTTGCCAGCGGCGCAGCGTGGCGTCGACAAATCTGACATAGCTCGGTAGATCCGCTGGCGATTCTGCAAGTCCGCCCTCTTTCAAGAATTCTTTAAGATTCTGCTGAGCCTCGGTTATGTCTCGCTTGTGAGATGGACTTCTCTCCATCAAGTGATCTGCCGGTAATGGGAAAAGCAAAGTTGTTGCATGCGGTACCCACAGAAGGCGCTTGCCATCGATTCCACGGCGGCTGTATTGATTCACGAGTGCAATTTCAGTAACCGTAAAATCGAGATGATTTAGCCAGTATCCCGTTTCGCCGAGTCGCGCCACCATCTTGTTCCGAGCAGCGTCGATCATTTTGATGGTCGCTTGCCAGTTGTCTGGCTGTGGTGAGACGCCGAAACGCTGACGAATAACTGTAGGAAGGGACGGATGTGTACTGCGAAGTTGTAATGGGCCAACGTTGGCAAGTGATGGATTGAACTCTCCTGGCCGCAGCAGGTGTGAGTGCATATCAATGGCGGGAACCTTGTCGAGTATTGTGGCAAGACGCTGAAAAACAGGATCCTCGCGCCATGGCGTGACTGGTTCTTGTCCAACTGCTTGGCGGGATAAAAGGGAACCCAAGAGTAAGAGAAGGACACCAATGATCCACTTTCGCATTAGTTCACCTCTTTCTGATTACTTAAGAACTAACTGCTCTCAACGAGTGTAAAAGCAATCGCAACGCCGGGTATGTTTTTGCCAGATTACCACGCGATTACAAGATCTTTGCGACTATGATTTAGGCGTCTCCGTTCCGATCGTAGATAAAAAAGCGAAACGATACCTCGGCGACGGATTCGTTTTCTATATCTCTACCTTTCGACAATTCGAGCCGCGCACAGGACGCGGCTGGCAAGAGGTAGGCGTCAAGCCGGATATCGCTGTTCCGAGCGAGCGGACCTTGATTCTCAGAAAGATTTCATAAGTCTCTCAAGACTTCTCACCGAACTCTGCCGTACTGTCTCCGACTCATTTAGGAATTTTCAAGGAGTCTGGTATGTCATCAAACAGAACAAAGCTCTTCGTTCTCCTGTTCCTCGTACTAGCAAGCATCTTTACCGTTCTAAGTTACGGAAATGCGCACGCAGTCGCTCCAGGATTTTCACCCGTGATTCCGCGCGTTTGGGACGACGTGGAGATGGCTGCATTGCAACTTCCGTTAGCCGACTCAACAGCCTCGCCGAAACAGGTCTCGTCCGACTATTACTACCGAATACCCATCCGGACGATTTACAAGAATTATCCCGTGTATGCACCCGGCCAAGAGCCGGCTGGCTACCTGGAGTGGCTCAAACAACAGGAGCCCGCATCTGCGTTTGATACGGGCGCACTGAAGTCTGAAGCGGACTGGATTCACGCGGGAGAGCTTGTATTCAGCTCGCCAATTTCTTACGGCGACATCGCACAGATCTCAGATGTTAGAAATTCAGAGTGGTACGAAAAGCTGCGCGTCCCTGCGACAAAAGACGGAACATTGCCATGGTTCAGCTACGTGATCAGAGAGAAGGGAAAAGTCGAGCTGGGAACGATTTCATGCGCGATGTGTCACACGCGAGTAATGTCAGATGGAACGGTCGTCAAGGGCGCACAAGGAAACTTTCCTTTCGAGCGGGCGGCCGCACTAACAGCAAACAACTTCACAATCGAACGGTTACTTGGTTTCGAGCGTTCCTTCTTTGGAGCGCCCTGGATCAAACCGGATCCGTTGGACGACATTGCGAAGATGTCTCTGGAGAAACTCGCCGGGATGCATACGGCAATACCGCCAGGGGTAATGGCGCGACATGGCACTAATCCGCTGTTTCCGCCGCAGATACCGGATTTGATTGGGATCAAAGATCGCAAATATCTCGATCATACAGGCCTCCAACTTCACCGCTCTATTGCTGATATGATGCGTTATGCTGCCTTGAATCAGGGAGCAGACAATCTCGCGAGTTACGGGGGATTTATTCCTGGTACGAAGGATTTTCGTACTTTGCCTGATTCCGCAAAGCTATTCCGTAACAGTGATGAGCAACTGTACGCACTTGCGCTCTACATTTATTCACTCAAGCCGCCGCCGAATCCAAACAGATACGACCGACTAGCGGCGCGTGGCCGGAAAGTTTTCGAGTGGGAAGGATGTGCTGCCTGTCACACACCACCT
>DATJKB010000166.1:0-5965 GCA_035491875.1 Pyrinomonadaceae bacterium
AGTAATTCTCGATCACGCTGAACAGCACATCTTTGAGATTGCTGACGCGCGAATTCGCAAGGGCCTCGAGCATGTGAAGCCAATCGCTGAGCGGCTGCTGGAAAAAGTTCAGGAGATGGAAGGTCGCTCAAACATGTTGACTGGTTTGACGACCGGCTTCCGAGATCTGGATACGATAACATCAGGCATGCAGGCTGCGGACTTGATCATCCTGGCCGCCCGTCCATCGATGGGTAAAACCAGTTTCGCGCTGATGCTCGCAGAAAATGCCGCGTTGAAAGCTGGCGCCATCGTCGCGATCTTCTCTTTGGAAATGGCGAAAGAAGCGCTCGTGATGCGCATGCTTTGTTCGCAAGGAAATATCGATGCTCAACGCTTTCGCACGGGTTTCCTGACGCGGCCGGAATGGGCACAGATCGCCAAATCACTTGGCACCCTGGCTGACACCAAGATCTTTCTCGACGACACACCGGCGATCAACATCCTCGAGATGCGCGGTAAAGTCCGACGCCTCGCTGCCGAACAAAAACGGCTCGACTTAATCATCGTCGACTATCTTCAGTTGATGTCTTCCCACAGCCGGCGGTTCGAATCTCGCCAACAAGAAGTTTCGCAGATTTCGCGTGAGCTAAAACATCTCGCGAAAGAGTTCAACGTGCCCGTCGTAGCACTGTCTCAGTTGTCGCGCGCGCCGGAGTCTCGATCTGATCACAGGCCACAGCTGTCTGACTTGCGTGAATCAGGCGCGCTCGAACAGGATGCTGATTTGGTTGCGTTTATCTTCCGTGAGGAACAGTACAAGACGCCCGAAGAGCGTGAGAGCATGCCGGAGGATCGTAAGAACATTGCGGAGTTGATTATCGCCAAACAACGAAACGGCCCGACGGGTTCAGTCGATCTTCGCTTCACACCGTCGAGCATGCGTTTCGACAACCTGTATCGCGAGTAGTTTCTTCTCTCCACTGCTGGAGACTAACCCTTTTTTATTCCAGTAATCTTGAATCTTCGGCAACGGCCTTCGTGGAGAGCGGAAGTCTGTCAGAATCCGTGGTGATGGCTATACGGGCCTGACGGCGATGCTTCGGAAAGATGGACGGATGAAAGTTTTCATTTTCGGTCCAGATTGAAAAGACGTTTCTTAGAATACGAGCGTCTGAATGGAATGTGGCAAGCTGCCGACTTCGGCAGCCTGACCAGCGAGCCAAAGATGATAGGAGATCTTTTGGTCGGTTCTGTTCATCACCACGACCGAAACTTTTCCATCAGGATTGATGAATGCCGCTGAAAGTAAAGGACTCCTGGTTGGTGAGCTGGCAATCCTTTTCGCACCGGGTCGGACGAACTTCGAAAAATGTCCGAGGTAGTAGTAGGAGTTTGTGTAAGTCAATTGCCCAGTTCGTGTATCGGCGTGAATGGGCGCAAAGCAGAAATTCTTAACGTGGTTCGGTCCACCCGTCTCATCCAACAGAACGTTCCAATCGGTCCAACCGACAGCGCCGCTGTTAAAGTCATTGATCATCGATCGACCGTATAGTTCACCTAACTTCCAATCGTTGAGTCGTTCAGGAGTGAATGAGTCAGCACAGCCTTCGGTGAAAATCAAATGCTTCTCCGGGAAGGCTTCGCGCACCAGTTTCACGTTGTCGAACATCGGCTCCCCTCCGCTCCACGGCTCATACCAGTGATAACCAACGCCCCATACATACGACGCGGCTTTGGGATCAGTGAGGATAGTATTGGCTCGCTGGTAGATAAGATCGCGATTGTGGTCCCAGACAATTATTTTCTTGTCACCGAGCCGTTCCTTTTTGATCGTGGGACCAAGATGGTTCTTTAAAAAATCCCTTTCTTGCTCCGCGGTGAAAATACACGACTCCCATTTCTGGGTTGCCATTGGTTCGTTTTGAATCGTCACTCCCCATATCGGTATACCCGCGCTTTCATAGGCCCTGATGAACTTCACGAAGTAGTTCGCCCACGGTTGATAAAACTCCGTTTTGAGTTTTCCTCCGCGAAGCATGTTGTTGTTGTCCTTCATGAATGCTGGAGGACTCCAGGGGCTCGCAAAGATGTTGAGTCTTCCACCGGCCGCGGCAATGGCTTGTTTTATGAAAGGAATCCGAAATTGCTGGTCATGGTCGATGCTGAATGACTTCAGCTCCTTGTCGCCTTCAGTAACATAGGTGTAACTCGCGCTCGAAAAATCACAACTGTGGATATTGGTCCTTGCGAGCGTGTAACCAATACCGTTCTCTCGGTCGAAATAGGCGCTCAACAATTCCTGCTGTTTTGGTTTTGGTAGTTTTGCAAACGTTTCGGCAGAAGCGTCGGTCAGTGCGCCGCCGATCCCCAGGAACGTCTGAAATGTCTTAGTCGGATCAACGAAGACACAAATCTGAGTTTCCAATGGCTGGGCCATCGGTTTAAAGGTCACAGTACCGGTGGCTGACAGTCGGTAATCGGTCTTTTCCGCAGTCGTAAAAACTGAAACTGATCGCGGTTCTGACGGCGCCGCCAAATTGAGCGATTGCTCACGCTCGTGGACGTGATTATCTGCTGCGGACGACAGTTGACCTTTGGCAAACACCAGAGCCGAAGATGACGCTGCGAGAAAGCGACGGCGATCGATTTTCATAGTGGCGGGACTTTACCACACTGTTGCTTATCAGATAGAAGTTTTAGAACTGAGTGCCGGGGCAGTTTCACTCTCTGCGCGACCTCAGTTTCTCTGCGTCTCTTGCGGTTATTGTTGCGTGATTCGGATGAATGAACTGAGCCTGAAAGTCGTATCCTGTAAGACGACCATAATGAATGGTGCATGTAACCGCAAGAGACGCAGAGAACGCTGAGGTTGCGCAGAGGAAGATCCAAACTGCATCACTAGCTTAGAACTGGTTTAGCTTTGCCATAAAAGCGGAAGGCGCCTTATTGAGCCACCCCCAATTTGAAACCTCCTGGGCCGATCAATCAATGGACTCAAGGAAATACTTAAATTCCTGCCATTTCCAGGTGCGTCGTGAGAATTCGGTTCTCGTGCTGCATGTAGTATTGGCAGTTTTCCTTTTTCTGCACTTCTCTCATCTGCATCTGATTCCGCGGACACCCACCAAGACACGAAGGCAAGAACTCGCAGCCGCGACAAACTGGATTCTGCAACGGACTCCATTGCTGCCACTTCTTTAGATTTGGATGATTAGGATCAAGCGCATCGTCAATGTTGCCGATTGCTTCGCTTGAATCGTCTACCGCAAGCCCGCACTTGTGGACCTCGCCGTTCGGATTGAAGATGAAACCGTTACTACCAATGGCTCCGCAGTTGTACATCTTCGGTTCCGGAAACTGATACAAGCCTTGAAACGCTACAGGCACACCAAGAGAATCGAGTCGTTTCATCCAGGCGAGATTCATTTCCTGAAAATCATCGACCGAACAAACCTCTGACGCTACGGAAGCACACGCATCTGTGAATGGCGAGATGCGAGCCAGATAGGGAAAGAACTCCTTGTCTGGACCAAGCCAGCCGCGCGCTGCGAAGAAATCCAGCAAAGCCCACGCTTCATTTAGATTGTGCTTGTCGACGTTGATGCGCAGTCGAACGAGAAACTTGCCAACCACTCGTTCGAGCCCGAACACCGTCTGTTCAAATGAAGAGATGACGCGCAACTTGCTTGGCCGCCGCTCGTCGTGCATCTGTTTCAAACCATCAAGTGTAATTTGTAGTCGATCGACCCCTGCTTTCGTCAGTACCTCGACTGAGCGCTCCGAAATCATCGTTCCATTCGTTATCGCCTGAGCACTGTAAGGCGTGTCGTAACGCTTGCACAGCTGCAAAAACGATTTCGAAAGGTACTCAATTACGTCGAGTGCAAGAAGTGGTTCGCCGCCAAACCAGTCGACGTTCATACTTGGAATGCTATGTGACGCAAAACGCTCGGTGACAAACTCGATGATTCGATCCTGTCGCTCCCGACTCATTTTGCCGCTCTTCTTGCCGACAAAGCAGTAGTCACAACCGAGGTTGCAGCCAAACGTGGGCAAGATGGTGAGCAGGAATTGAGAGTTTTGCCGCTCGCGCTGATACTGCGCTTCGATTGCGCCAAGCTCATCGAATTCCTTATCAACAACAAAACCGCCCGCCACCAAATGCTTGAACAGCGACTCATCTTCGACCGAGGACGGCAAAGCTTCGCCCTCCGGAATACTGTCGATCAGCTCGCCGGCCTTCCTAAAGGCGCCGGCCGACAGTTTTACGATGGCGCCGGAAAATCCGTTGTAAGCGACGCCGTCTCCGTTATTCAGTTGGAGAAGGTGGGTGTAGTGAGATCTTTTCCACGGCATGACATTACTCCCTGTTATTCGGAACTTAGACGATACAGGTGTCGCCACCGAAGCAGACATCCGGACGTAGCTTTGCCCTGCGCAGAGCTTGTTCGATATCGGCCTGCAAGACGATTCCGGCATCAGGGCGCATTGAGGTGGCCGCAATGCACGTGTCGCCGCCGAAACACGCCGCTCCTTCGAGACCGAGCTTCTTCAGGGCCTTAATATCCATTGGCCGGGGTAGTCTGACCCACATCACTACCTCCTCTTTGCTCTTTTTAGTAGCGACACTTTTGCTCGTTGTTTTCTTGGTAGCCATTGCTTTCACTCCTTTCGGCATTGTTGATTGAAGATTGAAGATTGTTGATTGCGGAAGCGAAGCGCAAAGCGCGAAAGCTCTTGGCACTTTCTTTCCTCTTTGCTCTTAAAATCTGCAATCGACAATCGGCAATAATCTCCCGATTGCATTTCGAGACTTTTCGTCTATGTGGTAATAAGTTGTTGCGAGGTGAGCGAACAGTAAACCTTGTCATCATCACATGTCAAAGAAAAAATTCAACATGCCGACAACTAATCGTCCAACTTGGGCGGAGATCGATCTCAATAACCTGGCTGCAAACTTTAGAACTATAAAACAGCGAGTCGGACCCGAAACGAAAGTGATGGCCGTTGTGAAGGCGAATGCCTACGGCCATGGCGCGGTCGCTTGCGCGAGACGATTGGCAGCGGAAGGCGCGGATTGGTTTGGCGTAGCGTTGCCGGAAGAGGGAATCGAACTTCGCGACGCAGGTATCACGCAGCCAATCCTTTGCCTCAGCGGGTTCTGGGGGGATCAATCCGCTCTTTGTCTTCAACATCGATTGACACCTGTCGTGTATAGGATCGACATGCTGAAACGACTGAATCAAACCGCACGTGAAGCCGGAATCGTGGTCGACGTTCATGCAAAGATAGATACGGGAATGGGCCGGTTAGGAGTTCGTTTCGATGAAATGAATGAATTTGTCGCCGCTGTGTCTGAACTGAAGAACATTCGCATCGACGGCGTCATGACTCATTTCGCCGCCGCCGATGACGCGTCTTGCCGTCCTCTGACTCATGACCAGATGCGGCGTTTCGAGGAAGCAGTATCGGTTTTTCGGCAACATGGCCACACGCCCCGACATCTTCATCTGGCTAACTCCGCAGCGACATTTGGTCAAAAAGAAAGCTGGGGAAACATGGTTCGCCCAGGAGGAATCTTGTATGGCTTGTGGCGCGACGTGTTGCCGTTATCAGTCGGCGATCCAGATCTACTCCCGGTGATGTCCGTTCACTCTCGAATTGCCTTGTTGAAGTGGGTGCCTGCCGGCGAAACGATTGGTTATGGTTGTACGTTCGAAGCGTCGCGCCGAAGTTTGATCGCGACAGTGCCGATTGGCTATCACGATGGATACATGCGAGGTCTGTCTAATCGCGCCCACGTGATCATTCGTCACGCATTTGTGCCGGTCGTAGGGCGCATATCAATGGACCTGACACTCGTCGACGTAACAAACCTTGAGGGAGTTGAAGTGGACGATCGAGTGACGTTATTAGGGATGGATGAACCCGGATCTGAATTGAACGTTACCGCAGAAGATCTGGCTCGCATTTCTGGAACGCT
>DATJKB010000167.1:0-6719 GCA_035491875.1 Pyrinomonadaceae bacterium
CCATTGAAGCGGAGATGTTGAAACGCCGACTGCAATCGATCCGGCTGATCGTAAAAATCGGAAATCAAGACCACGATGCCACGCCGCGTCAGGATTTCGGCGAGTTGATGCAGAGATTGGGCGAGATCAGTTTCGCTGCCCGCGTTCAGCAGTGACAGCTGACCAAAGATTGTTCGTAGGTGACCCGTGCGATTGCGGGCCGGCACATGCGTATGGACCTTCTTATCAAATCCAACGAGGCCGACTGCGTCTTGTTGTCGACTTAGAAGATAAGCCAGCGAGGCAGCGAGAAACTGTGAATACTGAAGCTTGGTGACAGAGGTCGCGTGCGCATATCCCATCGAGGCACTGGTGTCTACGAGGAGATGACACTGGGCATTCGTGTCGGCCCGGTATTTCTTGATGAAATATCGATCCGTGCGGCCCAGCAAGCGCCAATCGAGATAGCGTAAATCGTCGCCTGGATTGTATTGGCGGTACTCTGTGAATTCCGTAGAGAAGCCAGTGAACGGAGAGCGGTGTAGACCTGAGATGAAGCCTTCAACGACCGCGCGCGCGAGTAGTTCGAGTGAACCGATGCGCGCGAGTAATTCCGGATCTAGAAATCGCGCAGGGGAGGACGCAACGTCGGGTGTTGGACCAACGCTCGTATGCGCCGATTGCGGGATCGTTTCGGTTTTCGTTTTCCGCCAAAACATAAAAATCTTGTCGGATCCACTCTGCGGATGTCCGATTGTAGATTGTTGATTGTTGATTGTTGATTGAAACGGATCTCATCAATCGTCAATCAACAATCTACAATCTGAAATGGCTACAAACCACTCTTCGGTTCGGGCACTGTTTCGATCAGTTTCTGAATCACCTGATCCGAATCGACTTTCTCTGCTTCCGCCTGAAAGTTCAAAAGCACGCGATGCCTCAATACTGCTGGAGCAACTGCCCTGACGTCTTCGCACGATACGTTGTAACGTCCACGCAGAATCGCCCGTGCTTTGCCGCCAAAAACCAAAAACTGCGAAGCGCGCAGAGATGCACCCCACGTCACCCATTTGTTAATAAAGTCAGGAGCGGGCGGCGTGCCCGGGCGGCTCGCATTCACCAGACGCACAGCATAGCGAGCGACCGTGTCTGAAACCGGCACCTGCTTCACCAGTCGTTGAAACGCAATGATTTCATCCGCCGACATCAATCTGCGAAAGACGTAATCCTGCGGCGACGTCGTGTGCTTTACTACAGCCACCTCCTCGTCTTCACCGAGGTACCCGACCTTAATATTGAACATGAATCGATCGAGTTGTGCTTCGGGCAGAGGATAGGTTCCTTCCATCTCGATAGGATTCTGTGTTGCCAGCACGTGAAATGGTCTAGGCAGATCGTAGCTCACACCCTGGACAGTAACGCGTCCTTCCTGCATTGCTTCAAGTAACGCAGCCTGCGTTTTCGGCGGTGTGCGGTTGATTTCGTCTGCGAGCACGATGTTGGCGAAAATTGGACCACGAATAAATTGCATCGCACGATGGCCAGTTGCGCGATCTTCTTCAATGATTTCAGTGCCAGTGATGTCAGCCGGCATCAAATCCGGTGTGAATTGGATCCGTTTGAATGAAAGATCCAGAACATTCGCTATCGTCTGCACCAGCAACGTCTTCGCAAGTCCCGGGACACCAGTCAGGATTGAATGACCGCCCACAAAGAGCGACAAAAGCACCTGCTCTACGACGTCATCTTGTCCGAAGATTGCTTTGCGAATCTCATGTAGGAGTTCTTCACGCGCAGAACTCAGTCTATCAAGAAGGTCTTCATCTCTAATGGTGATTTGCTGGACGGCCATTGGTTTCCTCTGATCTACGGTGTTCGATAAGGTTCAGGAAGCTCTGATCAAGTCCATAAGCTATTCAGTACCGTCCGCGGTAGCGGATGGCCACCACTCAAGCGACGATATTAGTAGCACCTGTATGCTCATGACGTTGTGTCGTGGCCATCCGCTACCGCGGACGGTACTGAATAGCCACTTGATCAGAGCTTCCTGAAGTTTATCGACCATCTCCTATTGTCCCACTATCCTCAACAAAAGTTCCTGGGCCTTTTCATAGCGCGGTGCCGCTTCAAGTGCATTCAATACCGAACGCTTCGCTTCCTGCTGACGGCCCAACGCATGAAAAGCAGTTGCCACGTTGTAATTCGCTTCGGCTATGTTTGGTGGTTGTAACGCCAGCGCCACCTGAAATTCGGTAAGCGCTTGCTCATAATTCTTTGCAGTGAAACTCAACTCACCAGCTGTCGTGTGCAGCGCATAATCAAATGGGCTGATATAGAAACTCATTAGTAATGCCTTAACAGCGCGTGTGTTATCTCCACTCTTTTGTCGCAGCCGGGCGATATCTTTCAGCACATCGAGGTTGTTCTCGTCGACACGCACGAGCGCGTCAAGAACGTCGGCGGCCTTGCCCGGCTCTCCGCCTGCCTCGAGGATTTTCGCAAGCGAGACATACGCGTTTCCCTCGCCCGTGAAGTAAGGATATAACTCGATAGCGCGCCGGAAATGAATCTCGGCGGTTTTAATATCGCCATCGGCTGCATAAAGTTCGGCAGCGCGCGCGCGCAGTGCGAAGGTGTCCTGCGATTCAAGCATCTTGAGGACCTCGGCCTTCGCCAGCGAAGCTATAAGGTTCGCCTCACTTTTAGACGCTTCAAAGAGCGGCCGCGCCTTTGTTTCGACGTAAGCAAAGAACGCTTTATCGAATTCAGCTTCCGTAAGCTTCAACGCTTGACGGAGCACATCCGGGGTCTGCGCCTTGTCGCGATAAAGCGCAAGCATACGAAGGATTGCATCAAAGCCATAGCGTTCAACGATGAATTCGCAAACCTGCGATGCTTCGAAGTAGGCGATCGGCACATCAGCCATCCGTTTGGGCCTTTGGAACCCCCCGTCAAGGTCAGAGATCTTGAACCAGCGTCCATCAATAAATGAACGGAGAAACAGTGGGTTCCAATCATCGCCCCAGCCTGGTCGTGCTTGTCTCTCTTCGTAGACTGACAACCCTTCCGAGAACCAACGTGGAATTCGATAGTCGGTCATCTGAAGCGTTATCACATGCGTGTATTCATGCCACAGAGTTGAGCCCCAGTTGAATTCGCCGGCTTGCCGAGCTGAGGGCGAATCGAGCGCCACCAGTGGTCCAAAGCAAACACCGAGAGCTCCAAGACCAGGCATACCAAGCGTACGAACCGCGAAGTCTTCGTGATTCTGAAAGAACTCGATGATGACTGGACCCTTAGGCGTGAAGCGATATTTAGTCGTGAGCTTTGCAGCGGCTTCCTCTAACAGATTCGCAGCGTAAGGCGCCAGCACGTCACTTTCCTGTTCCGATGCCTTGACTATGAAAGACCCGCGTTTTGTCTCGCGGAAGTCCTTCATCGTGTCGAGCAGATCCAGCGTGTTCTTGGCCCAGATATTAAACGGATCGCCTTTGAATGCTCGTTCGACAGCTGCCCGTCCTTCTTCCATTTGACCCAAACGAAGAAGAGCCATGCCAAGGCTCAGGTGAGCATCCCACAAGCGAGGCGACTTTTCGATTGCCTTGCGCGCGAACGCAACGGCCTGTTCGGTTCGTCGTGTAATCGTCGCGTAATGAGCGAGGGTGTTATAGATCTCGCCGTAACGCGGATTGATTGCGAGAGTGGCGCTTATTACGGTCGCAGTATCGCCATCCTTCAGATAAGCCATAGATGCTCGCAATGCATGAGCTTCCAGAGATTGCGGGTTTATCTTAGTGGCTTTATCGATGTCTGACAGCGCTTGATCAAACTGGCTGGCCTCGAGCGAGAGCGCAGCTTTCAGGGCCAACGCTTCGACAAAATTTGGATTAATTTGAAGCGCACGGTTGAGAGCGTTTGTTACCTCTTCGCCGCCTTCGAGTCGTTTGTTTAAAGCAAGGTCGAGATACAGACGCGCGCTGTTCTGATTTATCTGTGCTGCCTCGTTAAGAAACTGTGCTGCGTCGCCGTAGGCATACTTGGTGGTGAAAAGTTCCGCGGCGCCGAGTTGCGCTTCAAGATAAGTTGAATCAGCCTCAATCGCTTGCCGGTAGATTTCGTTGGCATCCTGGTAGCGCTCGAGATGAACTAGAGCGCGTGCGATCGGAGTCAGTTCTGCCGCCGTTTGTGGATTGTTGTCGGTGTAGTACTTAACCAGTCGTGCGTAAACGGCGTTCGCCCGATCGCTTTGGCCAATCGTGTCGAAAGCTTCGGCTAGCCGAAGTTGGACTTGCAACATGTCGGCGGCAGCCGCCTTCGTCGCGGGTAAATCAGTGACGGCTTTTTCATATTCCGTGATTGCGTCGCTGTAACGGCCGGTGAGCATCAATACTTCAGCCAGTTGATGTCGCACAACACCGGCGCCGGCGTTTTTCAGCAGGAATTTCTTTGCTGAGGTTTCAGCTTCAACGTAACGGCCTGTGTCGATGTAAGCGAGGAGCAGTAGCTTCTGTGCTGCCGCATCGTTGGTGTTGTTAGCGAGCTGTGCTGTTAAGAGTTTTATAGCGCTCTCGTATTCACCTTTTTTCAGTTCCGCCTGACCAGTAACTTCCTGAACAGTCTCCTGAGGTTGCGACTGAGCAGAGGACGTAACGTTGAATGAAACGACCGCCAGGACCAGCACAATGGATAGCAAGATCAAATAACGCTTGGAGGTCGAATAACGCGTGGCGGTTGAATAATGCATGGGCGTAACGGCTTTGCCGCCGGATGTGAGGCGATGGCTCCGCCTCGCCGCAGACTTGCCAGTGGATTTCGGGCTGTGCCCCTGGTTCGGGCTCTGCCCTCCACTACCGTTGTTTTCTGATCGATGAAACACCTTTAAGATCCCGCCTGTTTAATTGAACGATTCACTTTCGCCAATTCGATAAACAGCTTCTCCAGCATCGCTTCATACTCGGCTTCGGGCATCGAACTCTTGCGACCAATCAGTTGCTCGATTTCGCCTTCGAGCCGAGTCCGCTCTTTCTGCAACTTCGCCGTCGTGGCATTTGCGGCCGCTTGCTCGATGCTCAATGAGTCGAGATAGATCGCGCGCGCGAGCAGCCCTTCACCGCCTTCCGCTTTTTCTCGACCGACGCCGTCGCCGTTGTCTTCAAGTAATGCGTGCTCGGTGGCGAGTCGGCCTGCCCGCGTGTAGAACTCGGCGGTCAAACGGTTCGCATAAACAAATGCTTCGAGCACAGAGACGTGCCCGTCCTGGTCCGTGTCTGCGTCGCTCGCGCTGAGCGCGTTGATAAAGAATCCGGCAAATCGTGTCGCGTTTGTTTCCTGACCGCTGCGCGTCGCCGTTACGACCACTCTCCCCTTTGCCGAAAGCGTTTTGACGAATTCGCCGCTCGCACTCGCCATATTAAAAAGAACGACGCGACGTGTCGGGAGTTGCGTCAGAAGATTGCTGTACTCAAGCGCAGACAGGTCTGGGCCAACGAGATTGAACTTAGCTTCTTTGCCGTCGTAGCTGCCGTGGCCAATCAAAAAGACAAACAGCACGTTATCGGGGGCCAGTTCAGACTTAAGTGACGTGAACGTACGCCTAACTTCATCAGCAGTTGATTTTGATTCACCTGCTAAAGGTTTTTCGGCCAGGACTCTTACGCGTTCGCGGGCAAAGCGAAAACGCCCGGTGAGAATCTTTGTTAGTTCCGCTGACCATTGTGAAAACTGCTCTGCGTAAGGCGCCTCGCCACCCGCACCAACGATGATTACGGCGAACTTGTTCGTATCTCCTCCGCGACTCGAAGGCAGCTCCTGGCCAACACAAAGTACGCAGCCGCAGATGAACGCAGATATACACAGATTAGAAAGCGCTATAAAAAAGGCATGCCCTGGCTTCTTTGCGCTGCCCCTCTGTGCAACCTCGGCGCGCTCTGTGTCTCTGTGGTTGAAGAGATCTAACAAATACCCACCACAGAGACACAGAGTACGCAGAGGTTGCACAGAGAAAACAAAGCCTAGTTTCTTCTTTTTTCGATCTGTGTTCATCTGCGAAAATCTGCGGCCAATTTTCTGCCGCTTAAGCCATTCCTTCTCGCTTACGGAGAAACCATTCGCCACTCAGCAAGCCAATAATCAGCATGAAATTGATTGGCATGTCCCAGAGATCCTTTGTTACTCGCTCTGAGTAGGGTGTCTGCCGGTAAGTCAGATCGTCCAGCAACGATTGCAGTTCATTCGTTTGATAATACTTGCCGCCCGTTTCAGTGGCGATACGCTTCAACAAGTCGCTGTTTTGTGCGGCTCCGAAAAACTCCCGGTTCGCCTCACTAACAAGCAAGTTGGATTTTGCGCTGACAGCTCCGACAGTCGCACTTGTCGCATTGAGATCGATTCGATGCTGGCCGGGCTCGTCAGCCTTAAACTGCCCAATATAAGTGTTCACATCGTTGAGTGTAGTGAATGTCAATGGAACGTCGACCGTTGCGCCTGAAGGCTTCGTGATTCTCGCGGTGGCTCGGGCATCGTTTACTGGATTGAACCGCTTGTCTCTGATGTCAGCGATGATGCGAACATTGTCGTCAATCGCATACACGTCTTGTTCAGCTGAAACTTCAGTCTGAAACGGTGTTCCACTCACAAGGTAACGCAGCGTCTGACGCCAAAACGTTTCATGTGCTGTGCTCTTCGCATCCATGCGCATCTTCCAGCGCCATGTGTCTGAGGCCGTCAGTGCCAACGTTTGC
>DATJKB010000168.1:0-5053 GCA_035491875.1 Pyrinomonadaceae bacterium
TGGCATCGTTGTGCTGTACGTGCAGCACACGACCGCAGGGTTGACTGTAAATGAAAACGCTGACCCTGATGTGCCGCGCGATATGCTACACGCGCTGCGCACGCTGATTCCTCAACATGGCATGGGCTTCCGTCACGGTGAAGAGAATTCCGATGCCCACATTAAAGCAAGCCTCACCGGCTCTTCAGTCACCATTCCTTTCAAAGGCGGAAAACTGTTACTGGGCCGCTGGCAGGGAATCTTCCTGTGCGAGTTTGATGGAGGCCGTGAACGCCAGGTGATCATGATCGTGAAGTAGATGCCCCTCGTAACCTACAACGAGCTTGCACCCAAATATGAAGCGATTAGTCGTTTTGAGCAGCGGTTCTTTCCTACGCTGAGGGCTGAAGCGCTTTCACGGCTGCCCGCAAATGCTCGAATTCTCGAAGTAGGCGCCGGAACGGGATTGAACTTCGTACACTATCCACCCGGCGCATCAGGCGTAGCGAGCGAACCAAACTCAGAAATGCTCAAGCTCGCACGCGACAAAGAGAAACCTTCGCGAGTTTCGCTTGTTCAGAACCGCGCAGAACAACTTCCCTTTCCAGATGATTCATTTGAAGCAGCGTTTGCTACGTTGGTCTTTTGTTCCGTCGCATCACCACCTGCGGCGTTTGCTGAGTTACGCCGTGTCGTGCGCGGTGGTGGTAAGATAATCTTGTTGGATCACGTGAGGCCCGGAGGACTTCTCGGCCCGGTGTTTGACGTGTTCAATCTCTTCACTGTCCCGTTATTTGACGATCACATGAATCGAAGAACGGCGGATCTCGCGAAGACTTCGGGGCTTGAAGTTATCGACGTAAAGCGCCGTGCCTGCGGGATCATCAATCTGATAACGTGTAGGGTGTAGTAGTTTCGCCGTTTTTCAGCTCTCAGATTAGAGAATGAACAGTCTTTATGTCCTAGTCTCAGTGGTCCTCTGTTGCTATCTCGGTAGCGCTTCCGCATTTTATATCCCACGCACAAACCTGACTGTTCAGGACTACCGAATCGACATTCAGATCAACCACGATACGAAGAAGGATGTCATTACCGCTCGCCTTGTGCGTTTTCGAATCGCGGAGAACGTCGATCACTACCACACCCTCGATTTAGGCGCCTTTTACACTTATCCACGTAAGACAGACCAAACTGCCGCAGCGAAAGTCGATCTTGAACTGTATTCAGTAGTGAAAGCGCGGCAGTTGAACGCTGATCTGTATGTCGTATTCCTTATCGATGGCAAAGAGGTTCACTTCGGCTCGAACAGATCGGCAATCCGCAGCCCTGTGCGGGGCAGGCCATGGATTGGCGAACGGATGGTGTTTTCAGTTCCGCTGGAGGAATTTCAGAAACTCGCGAGCGCCAACGAACTCGCAATTAAGATGGGTGGTGTGAGAGTTGATCTCAATGACGAGGCGCGCACAGCTTTGAGAATGTTCGCGGAAAAAATCACGCAGACCGCTATTCGAGCTTCTTCATCTCTTCAGAAAACTTTTCCACATCCGCTTTCGTTCGCTCAAGCGCGCGGCGGCTATCCAGGTAAGCGGTCCATGTCGGAGTTTGCGTAATGGCTTTCGTCGTGTCTTCGTCCAAGACCTGGGCCATCAATGCCACGAGATCACTCACCACGCGCGTGTGTTCAAGCAACGATTCAATGATCGAGTGCGCCAGACGTGCCTGGGCGTAGTCGAGATCGCGTGGCGGATCTGCGGACTCGGAATGTTCAGACATCACTTCTAATCAACTTCACTACATCGATTCAACTTCATTACATCGTCCACTTCTCTGCGCAACCTCTGTGTGCTCTGCATCTCTGCGGTGAAAGTAGAACGTTATCTACACTCAAGCTAATTAGGCAAACGGACAGCAGCACGTTTCAATGTTTGTTGAATATTGTGGACCGCACCAGGAAAAACGCGGAGACGCAGAGGACGCTGAGATGCGCAGAGGGTTATAAGTCACTTTCCCTCGTCATACCAAGACCCACGAACAAACGGCAGTTCAGAAACAGTCGCGTTAACCTGACCCGCGGAAGAATTCGTCTTGACCTTGGTCCCTGCAGTTAGAAATTCATACTTAATATAAGCGAGTGCAACTGTTCGCCTAAGTGCCGGAGAAAACGTCGCAGAAGTGATCCGGCCGACGTCGGCCCCGGTGTCTGACTGCACCGTGGCTCCTGGTTCGAGCGTTACTTCGTTGTCGAACGCCAGGCCAATTAGCTTCTTTGCCACGTGCCCGCGATGTTTGATCCTGACAATGATCTCCTGTCCAAGATAACAGCCCTTGGTATAACTGATAGCATCGTCCAGGTTCGTTTCGGTGACTACGTTCGTCTCATCCATGTCGCGCCCGAAGCGAGGAACCCCGGCTTCGATGCGAAGTTTTTCCAATGCATCGTAACCGGTTGGATGCGCTCCGGCTTCAACTAAAGTGTCCCAAAGCGCAGTTGCGTTTTCTGTAGGTACGATTAAATCGAAGCCGTCTTCTGCAGTATGAGTTGCGCGCATCAATGTGAGCGGTTGATCTCGCCACTGAATTTCGCGTGCACCGTTTTGATCCAGAGCACTCGCTTCGCCCGCAATCTGCTCAACGACTTCTTTGGCCGCCTTACCCTGAACGGTCAGCATTGTTGTCGAATCGCTTAAATCCGTAACCTTGAAGTCGCCGGCGAGCGTGAAGCGCTCAATTGTTTTCAGAACGCGATCGTGAGTAGCGTTTTCGGTATCGATCAAGAACCCATCTGTCGTCCGCGCAATTCGAACTGCGGCAAGAATGCGACCCTGAACGTTTGGAAAAACAGCCCGCATCCAACGATTCTCGTCGAGCGTCTTCATGTCGTTGGTGACAAGACCGTTGAGGAACAACACCGCTTCTGATCCGGTCACGCGAATGCGTCCACGCAACGACAAATCAATCAGTCCTGCACGGTTGCGCACAGAAGCGTATTCAGATTCGATGTCACCGTAGTTTGCCGGTACCCGCCATCCATCTTCCTCACGAAAGCGAGCGCCGTAGAGCGAATGCACTTCATCAAGAGCCAGGCGCTTCACTTCTTGTTCACGCATACTAGACATGATTTCAGGATTTCACGATCAACACTCTAATCAATAAGAAAAGGCGGTCTTAAAACAAAAAAGGATTCAACTTAACTTCTACTCTTTATCTTGTGAATCTTGTTGATCCTGTCCAAGACCTCCGATAACGTTCGCAACGACCTGGTAGTCCTTCAGTTGCTCCGCCTCCCGCCGGTGCGAGGCGAGCACTTGCGGGCTCGGATGATAAATCGGCACCAGCACGCGCCCGCTCCACGATTGGATCCTCGAGGCTGAATCTTTCAGGGTGAACTCATGATAGTGAATGCGTTTGAGTGCCTCAAGCGCGACCGATCCAAGCGTGACAATGACGCGCGGATTCACTAGTTCGATCGTCCGTTGTAGAAATGTCGAACAGTTCGCGAGTTCTTTTTGTGTCGGCCGTCGGTTTGCCCCCGATGCGCTTCGAGGATTACACAATGCCGCGCTGGTAATAAAAACCTGATCGCGTCGTAAACGAATCGATGCAAGGAAGCGATCGAAGTTTGTGCCAGACTGGTCGCCGGAGAAAGGCACTCGCGTTTGGTCCGCGCCTTTGCGGCCAGGCGCCTCGCCAATAAACAATACCCGCGAGGAGAGAGAGCCGTTCAAGTCACTCAAGACTGCACTACGTCCACACATCGATGGACAGCGAGTACACGATGCAGCTTCGGAAACCATCGCCTTGAAAGTCTCTTGCCTCGTCATTTGGTTTCGACAGTTATTTCACGCACCTCAATGTTCTGGTTTCCATTTCGATAAGGCCAGCCGTCTGGTCCAATTAATTCCAGGCGGATCGTGTGCTTCCCCGGCACCCAACCTGAGAGACCAAACGGCTCAGTACTATCCGTCCAACGCGCATCATCATCATCAATGAAGTAGCGAATTCGAAACTGCCCGCCGTCGCCGCGCAGCTTTGCATTGCGAACAGCGAAGTTGATCGGCACAACGTCGCCTACACCAAGAGTTGTCCTCCTCAAATCGAAAACAAGCAAAGGCTTCATAGGATCGACTCCGAGGCATTCGTCAGGTTTAGTTGGCGACGCGCTTTCGCATGGAGAAGCGAGTTCCCCGTCAAATTCTCCCGGCTCTAGTTTGATCGCTTGGCGCGGCGGCGGCGAAACGAACGTTGTTGCTGTCGTGTGTGCATTCTCGTTTGAACTACAGGCTAGCTGAAATACCAAAAACAAAAGCAAAGCAATCGGCTGCAACCGAGGTCGCGTCGCTCCAGATCTGCGATGGGAGAACTTCACCATGTTTACTTATCAGAATACCAAATCCATCCTTGGAGTGCGGCGGTCCGGCGCCGCTTTGTTACCTCGCTACGTACTGCACTACTTACGACGTAACACAGCGGCGTCGGGCCGCCGCACTCCAAAGAGCTAGACAATCGATAACCGGCGATGTCAGAATCGCGAGCAAACCGCAGTTAAATTTTGAGAAGCGCGAAGTCGTTGCCAGGAATTCCTATGAGCACAACCAGACGTTACTTCTTGATACTGATAACCGCCGCATTGCTCGTCGCCGCTGCTTTCCTCGTGGCGTGCAATAAAAATACGCAGCCGGAAACAGCTGGCGGCTTCAAACCTGAGATTCAACCGCTACCGCCCGGCCTATCAACTTACGAGGCCATGTCCATACCACCTGACAATCCGATGACGCCGGAAAAGGTCGCACTGGGCCGTCAGTTGTTTTTCGACGAACGCTTGAGTGGCGACGGCACTAAGTCGTGTTACTCATGTCACGTTTGCGAGAAAGGGTTAACTGACGGACTTGCGAAAGCCGTCGGCGCCTTCAACAAACAATTGCCGAGAAGCAGCCCGACGCTTTGGAACATCGGATATCACAAGGAGTTCTATTGGGATGGCCGCAGTGGTTCGCTTGAAAAGCAGGCGCTGGCTGCGTGGACCGGCGCAAACATGGGCGCGAAAGCCGATGAGATTGCGGCAAAACTCAATGCC
>DATJKB010000169.1:0-7938 GCA_035491875.1 Pyrinomonadaceae bacterium
GGCTAAAGTGAATGTTCATGTTGCGCGAACGCAGGATAAGCGATGAACGATAAAAGATGAAGAATAAAGTAAGGGGTCTTCGCCGAACCTTCGCGCAAAAAGATTGTGCTTGATTTTCTCAAGCCTGAACACTTATTTTGATGGTCTTTCTTTTTTCATTCCGGCCCAAGTGGGAGGTCACCCAAAAATGCCTAGATCAAATCGGACGCTTTGCGTCAGATGGATATTTCTATCTCTTGGACTACTCTGCTTGATTGGCTGCAAACAGGCATCACCCGGTGAGATAAGCCTTGAAAATTATAAAAAGAACAAAGAGAAATTCGAGGCCCACCTGCCTCAATGGTCAAGGTTTGTAGGACTCGCTGAAGAGACGAAGTTTCAGGAAAAACCGATAGGAGTGATTAAAGGCAAAGCCATCTTCGTCGAACGCGATGTTCTACCCTCGCTACAAAACCTCGCCGTAGTCGAACTTCACTTCAAGAACGAGAACAGTGAATTACATGAGAGGGGACTTATTGCGAGCTCGCCTGAGGAAGTTGGAACCATAGTCTTCGTCCATACGATGGTCGACAGGAACCAGCAGTTCGCAGGTCAGGCCGCCTACACAAACTACAAGTTCCATCTGTTTGTAGTTGACCTGGCTACGGGTAATCTCATTTGCACCACCGAACTCAAGGTCGACAAATGGGACCCACCGAGTTCAGTTGAGGGAAGGGGCATCTCAAACTATCCATATGAAAAACTAGATAAGTTCATCGAGTCGCTAACAGCACGAAAGAATTGAACGCGTAAGTTAGCGACGGATTCAGAACGGAAGCAAAGCGAAGTTATTCAGTACCTTCGGGGTAGCGAATGGCCGGGGACGCAATGCAATAACGAATCTTGAGGACTGGTCATTCGGTATCGCGAAATGGTGAATAACTCCACTCCCGCGCTATAAGTTCAGTGCGGAGCATCACGACGTTTGGGCGACATCCGCAACGCGGTACGAAAGGAGTACGACGCCGCTCGTGTAAACCTTGGTGTCGATCAACTCCAGATCAATGTGCCTGCCGATGTCCGGCAAAAGCGGAATTCCTGATCCAAGCAGGAGGGGATTTAGTTTGAGGATAACCTCGTCCACTAATTCTTCCTTAAACAACTCGGACGCTAACTCCGCGCCGCCACAGAGATAGATGTCTTTACCCGATTCATCCTTTAGCTTCCTGACCATCTCACCAGCGTTTTCTGAAACGATCTCAACGCGCGCATCAGGACTCTTTTTCATCGTGCGCGAGAAGACGTAGCTCTTGAGGAATGGATAAGGATCGGTGACCCCCATCTTCAAGCCAACCTCATACGTTTTGCGTCCCATGAGCACAGCACCATACGACTTTAAAGAGTCAAGATAGTCATCGACATGATCGCCTTTTCCTGGGAAACAATCGAAGGAACCATCTTCACGCGCGATGAACCCGTCTGCAGTTGAGGCGACATGGTACTTTAGTTTTCGCATGACGAGATTCAACCTCGCGAGGTTGTTGGGACTGATGACTTAATTGAGGGCGAGCGTTTGCTCACAGGATGAGACGAACCAAACCATCACGCCCAGCCGATGTCTTTCAGCGCAAGGCCCGCGTTCCATATCTTCGTCATGTGGGCAATCTTGTCGCCGTCAAACTGCATTACATAGACGTAGTCGGTGCTGATGCTTCGACCGGTTGGTGGCACCGGACCACCGGGCCCGGTGTGCGTGCCATAGAAGACACCGTAGGCAGCGACGTTGTTCCGCGTCGGATCAGTCGCAAATGATTTCACTTCATAACGTCCATCCGGCAGGACTCCCATCATTCCTTTCATCCAGTCGGTGTACTGTGCGAGCGTCGTTACGTCGAGCAGCGGTTCCGCCTGCGCCTTAAACGTAGCGGAGGGTGTGCAGTACTGACTACACACATCCCACCCCTTGCCAGTCTCGCAGGCTTCAAAGAATTCCTGGGCAACATTTGTGATCGAGAGCATCTTGAGCTCTCCCTTCATCCTGGGTTATTAGAGCTTTGTCAGTGGCAATTCTACGTGCGTGCGCACTCCGTAGGAGTGCCATCTTTATAGCACATGGACGGTTAGGTTATCGCACTCCTTTAGGAGTGCCATGTTGAGGTTCTGTCCGTTGCTTTGAGCTAATGATCAGTCTACAAGGAACCGAGCTACTACAAGGAACCGAGCTTGCATTTCTTGGTGGCACGGACATTGGTTAGAACCACCGTCGTTTGTGGTTCGGGCAATTTGCTTCCCCGAGGCAGGACCCAAATCTGCGTAGATAAATCAACCATCAAACCGCCATCCCGCCACACGATGCGATCGGGTGGAATGGCATGCTTTCGGATCAGATAGTTCTTGGCACGGATGCCTCTCTTGGCCGCTTCATCTTTGCACGGCGTCTGACCTGCATAGAACAGAAAGTACGCGATCGAATCCGGTGAGTCGCGAAGTCCCTTCGCCAAGGCATCAAGGACGGCGCGTTCGTCGCCGTTCCGAATGTTGCCGTACTCCATCCATCTGTGTATCGCACCGCAAGGATTGTCGACGCCACCACATGGCTCTTGACCACGCGTTGTTGACGACAGCGCGGCTATGACGATGATGATGAGTAAGAGAGTCGCGGAACATGATTCAACTACGGCAAGCTTTCTCACGCTTAACCCTCGGCCATCTTCTTCATCAACTCGTATAGCTTCCGCGTGGTGTTGAGGTTTCTGACCGTCACTTGTTGAAAGGGTTTCCTGCTTGAGAGTTTGGCCATGCTGGTCTGATTTAGGTCGCACAAACGTGAAGACCATAGCAGTGCTCCCGGACGGTAGACAACCACTTCCTCGATCTCTTGATTGGGTTCCAATCCGTTCAGAATATCTTCCGAATCAATTGCATGGCGCAGGAACATCACGTTGAATCTGTACGCCTTGTCGCCGTTCCAATTCTTCGGCAGGCTCTTGGCGAGATTCGCCATCTCGGAATAGCTCTTCACCACCACTTTGGCTTCGAGTTTGTATTCACTCGACAGCATCCGTTCGATCTTCTTTTCCAGCTTCCGAGGGTCGGACTCTTTTGATTTGAACAGGATGTTCCCGCTGTTGATGTAAGTCGAGACATCTTTGAAACCTAAGCGCTCGAAACTCGCCTTCAGCGAGCTCATGTTGATCATGTTCTTCCCGCCGACGTTCACGCCGCGCAGGAGAGCAACGAATGTGGAGTTCGCCTTCGACGACATACGGAAGCTCCATGCATCCTCGTGAAGATCACGTTGAGGATTCTGGAATCGCGGGTTGGTCACTTAACTTAGACGATTGCGAGAAAAACGCTTTCGCCGTTTCTAAAAACGTCTGACTCTCTTCATCGCTTCGAAAAGCCCGCTTCGGAATTACCTGGGCTTGTAACGGTCCGGTAAATATATAGACGTACTGACTATCGTCCTCAATCCTTTCAATACCGCTCCACGTGCTTTTCGATTCTGCGACAGTACTCTTTTCCGTCACACCGCTCGGTTCGATAACTAGCGTGTGTTTGCCAAGGACGCCTTTGCTCTTAGTTGCGGAATAGGCTTTTGAAGCGTTCCGTCTTACCGCCCAGCGGTAATACTGGGGATAGCCAAAAATCCACAAGAGTAAAAGTAGGATTGTGAATATGAGACGCTCGATAGTACTCCACTCAGGCCACACGACCGCTAGAATGAGCGTGGCCAAAACCCCAATTCCCTGATTAACCAGCAATCTTCGCCTGGTCCTGGGAGAAGTACGGAAAAGGTAAACGCTGAAAGCCGCCGCATCTTCCACCGTGAGTTCATAGTCAATTTGCATTGAAGTGTTTGGCGTACTCACGTGGTGTTTGACCTAACCGCAGTTGCCTTTGTCGTCTGGGTGGTCTTCGCATCGAGCAAAGAAGATTTTGAATTCACCCTGCTCTAGCATTTCGCGAACTACCTCTTCAATGCGGGGCCGGCTAACTTCATCAGCGAGAATCATGTCGGTAGCGCAAAAATACTTACCGCCCAGGCATTCATCAGTATCGCGATTTTTCTCGGCTAACGAGAGGATGTTTTTGTAAGAGAAGAACGTTGCGGCCCAACGCTCGCCATTATCGAATGTCACGATGACATCCGAATTCGCATCATCGGGCTTCCATCCATCCGCCCATTGCTCCGCTTCAATCCACAGTGAATATCGGCAGTTCATTTTACGATCCGCACTCCGTCGGGAGTGCGATGTTTATAGCATAGGCCTGGGTAGGATCGTCGCACTCCTTTAGGAGTGCCATCGGGCGTGCATTGTCCCGTCAGCTAAACATCGCACCCCTGGCGGGGTGGATGGCCGCTGTTTAGACGCTCGTGATTTCGGTTTCTTTTGACTTCGACAGATCGTCGATCTTGCCGATGTATTGGTTGGTGAGTTTTTGAATCTCGTCGAGGCCGTCGCGCTCTGCATCTTCGGAGATCGACTTGTCTTTGAGCATTTTCTTAAGACGCTCATTCGCGTCGCGCCGGACATTGCGAACAGCAGTGCGGTGATCTTCAGCAATGTCGTGAACTTGTTTGGCAAGTTGTTTCCGACGCTCTTCGGTCAACGGTGGAATCGGGATGCGAACGAGCTTTCCGTCGTTTGAAGGATTCAATCCGAGGTCGGCGCCTCGTATTGCTTTTTCGATAGCCCCGACCTGTGACTGGTCCCACGGCTGGACCGTCAACATCTGTGGTTCGGGAGCATGCACTGATGCCATCTGATTCAACGGAGTCATCGTGCCGTAGTAATCAACCATCACGGTATCAAGAAGACTAACTGCCGCTCGACCAGTTCGGATCGTCGCGAGCTTGCGACGGAAATCCTCAATGACCGTGTCCATTCGTGGGCGCGTTTCTTTGATTATGTCCTTTTCGCTCATGTTCTCGACTCCGATTCGTATTGTCTCTCTCTGTTGCACAGAGAAGCCAAGCGTTAACTTCTCATCATGTTTCCGAGACTTACTCTCGTCCCCACTCCGGGCTGTCCCGTAACGACGCGAGTGATGTTGCCCGGCTCTTTCATATTGAAGACGATAATCGGCAAGTTGTTGTCCATGCAAAGCGAGATAGCGGATGCATCCATCACCTTCAACTGCCGCTCAAGCACTTCCTGATAGGTGATCTCGTTGTAACGCTCAGCTTTCGGATCCTTCATCGGATCCGCTGAATAAACGCCGTCGACTTTCGTAGCCTTCATAATAATGTCGGCCTTAATCTCCAAGGCGCGCAACGCGGCAGCAGAATCAGTCGTGAAATAGGGATTCCCGGTGCCCGCCGCAAAGATCACGATGCGACCCTTCTCGAGATGACGCACAGCGCGCCGACGTATGAAAGACTCTGCAAGTTGTGGAATGTCAATCGCCGATAACACACGCGTGTGTACATCGACTTTCTCAAGTGCGTCCTGCAGCACAACTGCGTTCATGACAGTTGCGAGCATTCCGATGTAGTCGGCGGAAGAGCGGTCCATATTACCCGCGCTTTTAGAAACACCACGGAAAATATTGCCGCCTCCAACCACGACGGCGACTTCTACTCCCAACTCATGAACGCGCTTCAGTTCCTCGGCAACGCTACGAGCGACGTCAACGTCGATGCCGTACGCTTGCTCCCCCATAAGCGCTTCGCCGGATACTTTCAGCAACACTCGCTTGTAGGCAAACTTATTGGTTGTTTCTTTTGCCGGTTCCGTCATGCGGATTGAAGTTGGTTTAGCTGACGAGCGAAGCCACTTCGCCGCCAAAGTCTTCGGAGCGTTTGTCGAGACCTTCGCCCATCTTGTAGCGAGTGAAGCGGCGAATAGTGATCTTCTCGCCAGTCTTGGCCACTTTCTCAGTCACCAATTCACCAACCGTCTTTGACGGTTCTTTCACGAATGGTTGATCGAGCAGAACCGCACCTTCGTAGTAACGGTTCATGAGTCCTTCGACGATCTTCTCCACGATCTGCGGTGGCTTGTTCGCGTTCTTTGGATCGTTGCTAACTTGAGCGAGCGCAATCTCACGTTCTTTCTCGAGCGCTTCCGTAGGAACATCCTCCCGCGAAACGTAGCGAGGCTCTGCCGCGGCAATGTGCATCGCAACGTCTTTGACTAATTGCTGAAACTCCTCACCGCGAGCCACGAAGTCAGTCTCGCAATTCACTTCAACCAGCACGCCGACCTTTCCGCCCATGTGAATGTACTGGCCGACAATGCCTTCTGCGGCTATGCGCCCTTCGCGTTTTTTTGCCGACGCCAGCCCGCGTTTGCGCAGGATTTCAACTGCTTTCTCTTCGTTGCCGTCAGCTTCTATCAACGCGTTCTTGCACTCCATCATGCCCGCGCCCGTCTTCTCACGAAGCTGCTTAACTGCTGCTGCTGTAATATCCGCCATGATCACAAATCTCTCCAGAATTCATTAATAGGTCGTTGAGGTCATACAGGTCGTATAACCTCTCAATGAAAAACGCAGCCCGGCGGAAGTTCCGCTAAAGGCTGCGCTCGCCGATGAATAAAAATCTCGTTAGCTTGCTGCCACGACCGACTCGGCGCCTTCATCTTGCGCTATCGTCTCGGGGCTTTCGTCCATCTGAGAAGTCGTCGATTCAGGCTGCGCGCCATCGTTCGTTGGTTCACTGCCTTCAGCAGCTGAAGCTTTCGCCTCACCAGGTTCCGCAGCGGTTTCGTCGCCTGCTTCACTCGACCCTGGCGCCGGTTCCGCAGCGACCACACCACCCTCGGTGGCTATCTGATTTCCCTCGACGATTGCATCGGAGATACGTGATGCAAACAAGCGAACTGCCCGGAGCGCGTCGTCGTTACCCGGGATCACGTAGTCGATTCCGTCGGGTGAACAATTGGTATCGACAACGGCGACGATGGGAATACCGAGACGATTCGCTTCCGCGACTGCGATCTCTTCCTTCTTGACGTCGATAATAAAAACAACGTCCGGCAGCCGCGACATCGACTTAATACCTGACAGGTTTTTGTTCAAGCTCTCGCGTTCGCGATCGAGCTTGATACGTTCCTTCTTAGTCAACTTCTCGTAGCGACCATCGGTTTGCATCGCCTCGAGATCTTTCAACCGTTTTATCGATTTCTGCACGGTCTGGAAATTCGTGAGCAATCCACCAAGCCAGCGTTGATTCACGTAGAAGTGACCACATTTCTCAGCTTCTTCGCGAATAGCATCCTGAGCTTGACGCTTAGTGCCTACGAAAAGAACGGTGCGACCTTTATCCTCAGCAATCTGGCCCGTGACAAAAGCTATCGCCTCACGGAACATCCGCTGAGTTTTCTGCAGATCGATGATGTAAATGCCATTGCGCTCGCCAAAGATGTATTCTTTCATCTTTGGATTCCAGCGCCTTACCTGGTGACCGAAGTGAACACCGGCCTCCAGCAACTCTTTCATCGTAACCGAAACCACACAATCTCCTTCTGTTAATTGGTTTAATGTACTCGCCGCCGCTTCACGACTTCTTCAATTGAAGCAACCAATCAAGTAGCGACAATGGATTCAAAGCATTTCGGATTTGGGATTTCGGATTGCGGATTTCGTGAGTTCGAAGATCGAAGTTGCATTACACAAAATCCGAAATCCGAAATCCGAATTCGTTCCCTCTTATCTCTTCGAGAACTGGAACCGTTTCCTTGCGCCCTTCTGACCGTATTTCTTTCTTTCCTTGATGCGCGGGTCGCGCGTGATCAACCCCGCATGTTTCAGGGTTGGGCGTAGATCCGCATTGTACTCAAGAAGCGCTCGGGTGATCCCGTGACGAATCGCGCCAGCCTGTCCCGCTGGACCGCCACCCGCCACGTTAATGACCAAATCAAACTTATTAGCCGTCTCCGTCAACTGCAGTGGCTGGCGGATGATCATGCGCAATGTTTCGTTTGGAAAATAGCGGTCAAACGCTTTCCGGTT
>DATJKB010000170.1:0-2778 GCA_035491875.1 Pyrinomonadaceae bacterium
CAAATGAGAAATGGCAAATGATATATGACCAATGACCCGAACTACTGATTCAGCAATATGCTCACGGCCTCATCCACTTTCCAATTAGCTTTCTTCAAGGCGTCCGTCGATCTTTCTCGACTGGCTCCGCTTTTGCTCATAACAAGAGCTATGCGCAGATCTCCACCCGCTTCCTCAAGTGCCTCGTGTGCTGCATTTTGGTCCAAACTCAATTCCGCTTGAAGAATCCGTTCCGCTCTGTCACGCAGTTTCACATTTCGAGCTTGAAGGTTCGACATTCGGTTTCCGCTTACATAACCGAGCCGGACCATCGTTGCCGTCGAAAGCATGTTGAGAACTAACTTCTGAGCCGTTCCCGCTTTCAGTCGTGTGGACCCCGTCAATACTTCTGGTCCAACAACAGGAACAATGCTCAACCCCGCAGCTTTGGTTATTGGAGACTCTGGAACACAAGTGAGCGCGACAGTGTATGCCCCTAGATCCCGGGCGTAAGATAACGCCCCAACCGTGTAAGGCGTGCGACCGGAAGCTGCGATACCGACAAGCGCGTCTTTGCTCGTGAAGCCTCTCGCCTCCAGATCCACCCGACTCGCATTTTGATCATCCTCCGATGCTTCGACCGCGCGATAGCACGCCTCGTAACCACCGGCGATTACGCCCTGGACCAAATCTGGCGAGACGCCAAATGTTGGCGGGCATTCAGCTGCGTCCAAAACCCCCAGGCGTCCAGATGTCCCGGTGCCGATATAGAACAGCCGTCCACCCGTTTCGAGTCGTTTGACAATTCCCTCAACCGCCTTCGCTACCTCTCCGAGTACGCGCGACACGGCCGGCGCTACAAGGGCATCCTCTTCGTTCATCAGCGAGACTATCTGCGCAGACGTCGCTGAGCTCAGATCCTTTGTGCGTGGATTCTCTTGTTCTGTGACGGGAAGCGAATCGCGTGTATCCGAAGTCATGTTTGCCGCAGTATCAGCCCGCGAGAGCAATGTGGTTAATATGTTCGCGAGCCATTCTAGCGGCAGCAACGGCTGGAGAGAAATGGGGTGGCTGGAAGAACGCGAGTGGTGCGACCTTCTGTACCTCTTTTCGCATCCGATCAAGAATCAGATCGCCACTTGCCTCAAAGACGCCACCCACATGGGCAATCTGAAATCTTTCGCGTTCCAGATTCAGGTTCTTGATAACCGTGATTGCTGCGTGTGAGAGTTCCGTGCCGGCCTCGTCGATAATCGATTGAGCAACCGGATCCTTTTGCTTTGCCGCTTCGATAACGTCCTTGCCAAACCCGGCCAAGCGTTCATTTGTGCTTGAAGGTGCATAGATCGCCGTCACCAGGTCATCGGCACTGCTTACGCGAAAGTATGTGCAGGCCAACCCTGTCAACAAAGTCTTTGGACCACGACCATCCGAAGCATGGGCCACACCGCGCAGTGCGCGACGCGCAATCCACGCTCCTCCACCTTCGTCTCCTGCAATTGGTCCCCATCCACCGGCGCAAATCCTTTTGCCGCGCGCGTTGACGCCGCAACAGATTGAACCGGTTCCTGCGATTACAACGATCCCAGGCGCACCATCAGTCGCGCCGTATAGTGCGATGTCAGCGTCAGTAACAACTTCGATGTCAGCAATGCCAAGAGTCGAAAGCGCTTCACGCATTCGCTCACGCAGTTCTCGGCGTCGCGCGCCTGCCAAACCTATTTCGGCTGCTAGCAGATCTTCACGACGCACCTTTGCCGTGACGCAGGCCCTGTCGATTGCTTCACGTACCGCCGCAGCGGCAGTCGCAATGCCCACGCGCATCGGATTCGATGGTCCAGCTCGCCCTTCACCAATGACCCGTTGGTTGGAGTCTAGAATGACAGCCGCCGTCTTCGTTCCACCGCCATCAACTCCCACTACGGAATGTTGGGCACGCAGTCGTCGGGCGGTAAGGAGATCGGATGTGCGTCGGTCGGCGCTCAAAGTTGGTCTCGTCCAAAAAAACTTAGTAGTTGATTATTCTAGGGGCCGTGGATTTATAATGGAAACTAAAAGATTTTATTATTCCGATAATTCATCTTGATATGAGGAGCAACGAGTGGAAATTCGTCAGTTAAGGGCCTTTATCGCAATCGCGGAGTCCGGAACATTCACGGCAGGCGCAGTGCGTGTGCATGTGACGCAGGCAGCAATCAGCATGCAGATTCGGCAATTGGAAACTGAAATTGGTGCAAAGGTTTTTGTTCGTGCGCCGCGTCACGTGATTCTCACAGAGGCTGGAGAGTATCTGCTGCATCGAGCGCGACAGATACTTCGTGAACATGACGCAGCTCTTGAAGAGATTGCCGAACTCGCGGGTGCCGAACGAGGGCGTTTGCGAATCGGCAGTGCGTCGGCGATGGTCTTGACCGATCAGTTACCGCGCGTCCTGAAAGAACTCCGAAAACAGCATCCGCGTGCGGAGATCTCCGTGATGTCAGGTACGAGCGAAAGTTTGGTTGAACAGATTGTCGCCGGCGAGCTCGACATTGCTTTTGTATCGTTGCCGGTTGATGTTCGAGGTATTCAAACCGATCGATTGAGTCAGGATCAGTTAGTGGCAATCGCTTCGCCCAGACACAAGCTGGCGAAACAGAAGACGATCAGTGCCTACATGTTGGCTGGTGAAAAACTGATACTTGGTGAACGCGGCGGCAACACGAGGCGATTGATCGATCAATTCTTCGCGCAGGCGGGAGTGTCGTTGAAGGTGGCGATGGAATTGAGTCGTCAGGCAGCGATTCGCCGCATGGTCGA
>DATJKB010000171.1:0-4745 GCA_035491875.1 Pyrinomonadaceae bacterium
AGCGTTCCACCCGATTGGGCACATTTCACGCAGATCAACGCCGACCGAGCACTGAGCGGTTTGCCTACAATCACCGCGCGGCTCGATTCACTCTGCGAATAAATGAAGAAACGCACCAAGCGTTTAATGGGCGGTATCGCGCTCGCTGCCGGAGCATTAGGCGTGGCGGGCGCTTTTTTAAGAAAGAAGAACGTGCGAACCAAACTACCAAAGAAAGTACCGAACGTTTGGGCACGTCCGGGGATGACAGTCACATTTCGTGCTGAACTGATGCCAGGCAGGGAAGGCGACGACCGAACCTTCCGTGTTAAAGAGTTATTGCCGAGCGGTCGCGTGTTGCTGCATGGAGTTGATGGAGAACACGCTGAGAAAGAGTTTGAGCGGGTTCAGTAAAAGCAGATCCACAGATTACACAGGACAGGGGCAGGAGCCGCAGGCAGGAGCAGGAAAGGCGGCGCTTTTTCCATTGACTGCTCCTCTCGCGGTACTGTTCCTTTCCTGCTCCGGCCTGCTGCTCCTGCTCCTGTCCTGTTTACCACGAGTAAGTCCTACCAGGTTCCATCACCGACAGCTTCGGAATATTTAGATCCGCCAGTTGCTCAATGATCTTATCGCGATAAGTGGGCTTGAGGTGCACCGCGAGAATGTCCATGCCATTGTGACTGAGCTTCTTCAGTTCCTCACCAAGCGAAGCCGGAGTGAAATGGCGAGAGACCTCGGCAAGCCGCGACATCTCATTCGGGAACGAAGCTTCAATAAGCAGTGCGTGCAGGCGCTTCTGGCTGTTCACTGCGGTCCAGAAATCATCTGTCTCAGCCGTATCAGAACTGAATGCAACGCTTGTTTGCTTGTCTGACACTATCAAACCAACAGTTGGCACAATATGGTTCACCGGAATTGCTTCGACTGTCAGATGCGCGACCGTGAATGGCTTTCCCACAGGGATCGGAACGTACTGCATGACTGGACCATAGTCGTTCTGCAACTCCGAAAAACGCGGATAGACATTCCAATTAAAAACGTCCTTCTCGAGCAGTTCTATAACTTCCGGCGTGGCATGCACGCGTATCGGCTCTTGAAGAGTCGCAAATAAATCATCAATAAAAATAGGGAGACTGGCGATGTGGTCCATGTGAGGATGAGTGACGATGATGTCTCGCACCTCGCTTCTTTGCTGTTCCGTAAGCGCAATCGCAATACTGCCGGCGTCGATTGCCACGCGCGAGTCTATGAGGAAACACGTCAGACGCTGTTCGAGCGTTGCGTGCCCGTCGGCGTCGAATGTGCTCGGTAAGAGTTGAATTCTCACGGGGGTTAGCTCAACTGAAACGGTCGCTGCGCCAGTATAAGTCAGAATATGCTAAGGCGTTAACTCTTTAATGATTTGGGCCACCAACGGCCTAGCGAGCACCTGCGCCTCGAGTCTCGTGAAGTAACGACTGTAGTATTTGCAGATACGCATTCTCCAGCTCGTGAACATCGTGTTTAGAAGAGTGCAGCCCCCTTGCAACCCGACTGCGATGAAAGGCTAACTCGCTGGCGAGTTGATTGAGTTGCCTGCGCTTACGCCAGTTCGACACGCCACCTCGTGAAAACGCATTGTATGAAGATCCCATTCGGCCCCTTACACTCCCAAGCTGGTCATACTCTTCACGTGTGAACAGGCCACCCTCCAAATCACGCAGCAAAAACTCTCGCACGACCTGACCCTCGCGCCGCAATCCCAAAATGATGATCACAATCATGATTGCAAATGCAGGAATCATCACTATCACGTACGTGAGAAGGAAAGCCGGACCGCCGCCGAAAGCAGCCGAACCATTCCAAACGAAATGCATGAACATTGCCAGCAATAATCCCGCAAGTGGCAGAAAGAATTTCACTGCCGCATTTCGTGATTGCCGGGCCAGTCCTAAACCGATTCCGGTAAGACTCGTGAACAGGGGATGGGAAAAGGGAGCAAGGGCTCCGCGAATGATGAAGGTGACCGTCAGTCCTGGACCTCCTTCGGCCAATACAGCCTTGCCGTAGTAAAGCACGTTCTCAGTCATCGCGAATCCGAGTCCAGCCAATGACGCGTAAACAATGCCGTCAATCACGCCATCAAACTCATCACGACACCAGATGAAGAAAATTATCAGTATGACGGCCTTGCCAATCTCCTCGACGATGGGTGCGGAGATCACCGCAGAAAAAGTTTCTCCTGCTTGAAGATCTCCAGTAATCGAAGCGACGATAATCCCGCCGCTCGTGTTGAAAAGAAATGCAAAGAACGGCGCGACGAGTGCACCCCAGAAAAACGCAGTGGCCAGCATCCAGAGTGGTTCTGATTCATACCGATCGATCCACAGGACGAGTGCGAGATAGAGAGGGACTGGGATGGTCGCAGCGATGAAGCCAAGGATGAAAGGACCTGGTCCAGTTTCGACTCCGATCACTAACAACACCAATAGACCAAGTCCGATGGCTATCAACAGAGCGATGATCGCGAGCGCGATTCTGATCCCGCTGATTTGCGCCGCAGGCTTGACAACAATTGTTCGTGCGTATGGATTCGGTTGGCTCATTGACCTCATTATCGAGCGCAAGTTAAGTGACGTCCACCATCAATCGAGCAAGTTGCACCGGTGATCCATCGCGCTTGGTCTGACGCAAGGAAAGTGACGAGCGCTGCAATTTCCTCTGGTTGGCCCACTCTGCCCAGCGGATGAGTTTCTTTTGAGTGTTCGAGGAAGGCTTCATAGGCATCATTGTTCATGCCGCCTCGCTTGTGTATCTCCGTGACGACAACTCCCGGATTCACCGCATTGATTCGAACGCCCTTTGCAGCTACTTCGAGGGCGCTGCAGCGCGTAAGTTGATCGACCGCCGACTTTGATACGCAATACGCCAGGACTCCGGGAAACGATCTAAGCCCAGTCACACTCGATACGTTAACCACATTTCCTTTTCGTTCGATCAGGTGAGGCATCGCTTGCCTCATCAAGCGAAATGCCGCGCGGACATTTACATTCATCATATCGTCCCAGGCTTCATCGGAAGTATTCTCGATCGTGCCACTGCTAATATGTCCGGCGGCGTTTACCAGTACGTCGAGACCACTAAACGCGGCAGTGACTTGTGATATTACGTCGTCAGCTTCAGACGCGATAGCGAGATCTGCTTTCACTGGCAATGCTTCACCTCTACCACTCTTAATTTCATCGATTACAGTTGCCAATGCATTTTGTTTTCTACCAACACAGGCGACCTTGGCCCCCTGTCTTGCAAAAGCTAAAGCGCACGCCTTTCCAATACCTGACGTAGCTCCGGTTACCAACACAACTTTGCCTGAGAACTGTCGATCCTCCATCTGTTTTGTTCCTTTCCGCGCCAGTGGTGTTTGTTATAGATTGGCCGCGTTAGTGATATTTGCAAGCGTCTAGATGATATATTGACAGCGCAATCGCAAAAAGCCGACTATTGGGCGGCTTTGAAATCGCGCTTCATCCCCAAAACGATACAACGCGAATATTAATTGGTTCTCCCGACAAAGAGGCAATCGTTGGGTAATAGCTCCGCAGACCAATTCTTCCCGAGAAGTTCCCGAACGCACTCGCGCTCTATGTCTGGAGCTCGTGGGCGTTCAGCAAAGATGCCGTCGAGTACTGGCTACCTCGTCATTGCAATTGTCTCGGCTGTCTTGTTGTTTCTATTGCTGTGGTGGATTTTGGTGAGCTCCGGCGACGAGGCTCCCTGGTTGCCGGCAGGCTTGATTACAGTTGTATTTCTGCTAGTTGCGTTGTCGGCACGCGAGGTATTAATGCGGCGTGCCTGGACGCGCTACCTGCTCGAGAACGGAATCAAACCGCATTCAAGCAAGCTCTCGTCACATAGCGGATCCCCAAAGAAAACCTTTTCCGTAACACTTCATTCGGCGGCGTTGCGGGCGATTCAGAAGCAGTCGGCAGCTGCGGATATTCCAAGCGCGAGTCCTGACGCGCATCTTGATGTGGCATTCTTGTGTCAGGATTTTCTCGCCAGCACCGACGAGGTGCTGCGTTCTGGAAACTTCAGTAGTGAAAAAGGAATCGCGCTAAAGTCGGGCCAAGAACGCGTTCAGGCGTTGCATAAACACCATCTACTTATTTGGGCCCGAGATCAATCCCGTGCTTTGACCCACGAGGCGCAGCACAAAGCAAGAGCATCGGATAAGATCGAAACCGCAAACAAGGCTCTCGAGTGTATCGACTCTGCGCTGGTGATGTATCCGAATGAGATAGAATTAAATGAATCGAAGACTGCTATCGCTGGATTCATCGCCTCCGTTCGCGTGGCGCATTGGGTTGAGTTGGCAGAGCGATCAGCGTTCAAAGGCCAATATCGGCGGGCTATCGACAGGTATAAAGATGCGTTATTTTATCTGAACGACGAAGCAGTGAAGGCTGACGTCAAGGCTGCAGGAACTCAACGAATCGAGAGGGAAATCGGAAAGTTACGCGATCGATTGCGAGCCAAAAGCGAGGCAGATGAAGGCCCAAACGACGAGACTCCCGGAGGCGCTTCTTGACTTTTCAAAAGTGTCCGAAGTGTGGCAGTTCCAGACTACGGAGAGGCTATAAGCGCACGCCTTTGCCGCTACGGCTGGTTGGCATCTACCACCTTTTATGCGATCATTGCAACTTGCTTTTTACAGGCTTTGTATTGCCTGGTACGTTTAAGAGTCATCGCCGGAAGAAACACCGACACAAGCGGCGGGCAGCGTG
>DATJKB010000172.1:0-3622 GCA_035491875.1 Pyrinomonadaceae bacterium
CGCACTGGAACGACTGGCCGATGAAGTTGCAACGAGACGCCGAGATCCTTATTCTGCCGTTGACGAAATAATTCGGGGACTCGGGCAATAGGTCGATTCTCACCGAAAATCGTACTTATGAAGCTAGATCACATTGGCCTCGCAACACGCGAGCTTGAGGAAGGACTTGCGCTTTGGCGCGACATCCTGGGGCTGCAAGTTGATGCGACTGAAGAGATCCCGGAGCAGGGCGTGCGGGTCGCGATGCTGCCGATTGGCGATACTCATGTGGAATTATTAGAACCGTTGTCGCCCGAGTCGCCCGTTGGGAGATTCTTGTCGAAGCGGGGTCCCGGCATCCATCATCTTGCGGTAGAAGTAGAAGATATCAACGCATCGCTTGCTGTTCTGAAGAAGCGAGGGGCGCGACTGATTGACGAAACCCCACGCGTTGGAGCGCGCGGTTGTTTAGTGGCGTTTGTTCATCCGGCAACGACCAATGGCATCCTATTGGAATTAGTACAGCATCTCTGAGTCTTCGATATTTAAGGTGTTATTAGAAAGGAAATTATTTTGACCTCAACAAGAAAAGCGATGATCGCGGCTGGTATCGCGATCCTGTTTGCCGGCGGCTTGATCTACTGGCAATTCAAAACTCGCAAAGCCGAGGCCGTCAATTTGTCGGCAGAAGACATGGCTCTTATCGCAGAAGACCAGGCGCCCCAGATGAGGGCGCGCCTGGCGGCCGACGAAAACGCGCGGAAGGAATTTGCCAAGAACGTGCGCCAGATCCTCGCGGTGGCTGAAGAAGCGCAGAATCACGGCGTCGATAGCGCGCCCGACATGCGCCGCTCGCTGGAGTTTCAACGCGCACGCGTTTTGGCTCAATTCTATTTTGACGAGAACGCCGACAAGACTCCGGATATCACCGATCAGGAAGTAACAGAATTCTTCAAACAACCAATCAATCAGCAAAGGTTTGATCTTCTAATCGAAGATGCCCGCAAGCAGGATCCGCAATTTGCGTCGCAGCAGCTTCCGCAGGAACAGCTCGACATGCTCAAGCAGAATCTCGGCCGCATCTATATCGCGGAAGAAAGAGCGAAGCAAAAAGGACTGGATCAAAAACCGCAGGTTCGCCTGCAAGTGCTTTTGCAGCGAGCACGTGTGCTGGCCCAGAAGTACGCCGCCGATAAGCTTCGCGACAAAATGAAGGCGACCGATCAGGAGATCGATACCTATCTCACGAACCATCCTGAACTCGACACCAGCAAGAAAAAGCGCGCTGAAGCCGAAGACGTGTTGAAGCGTGCGCGAGCCGGTGAAGATTTTGCGAAGCTCGCCAAGGAGTTCTCGAGCGACGGTAGTAAAGAAAAAGGCGGAGACCTTGGTTGGTTTGGACCAGGTCAGATGGTACCCGAGTTTGAGAAAGCTGCTTACGCACTTAAACCGGGAGAGATTAGTGACATCGTTCAAAGCCAGTTTGGTTTTCACATTATCAAACTTGAAGAGCGAAAAACGGAGACGCAGGATGGTAAGCCGGTAGAAAAACTTCATGCCCGTCACATTCTGTTTAGTGAAGGCACGCCGTTTGGACCACCACAATCTCCTCGCGATAAGGCACGTGCCGCTGTCGAAGCAGATAAAGCAAGCAAGGTTATTGACGACATCGTCGCGAGGTCGCATGTGCAGGTTGCTGAAAACTACCAGGTAAAAATGCCGGAGCAACAACCAGCGCCACAGTTACCACCAGGTTTCTCACCAGGCGCGGAACCGAGTCTGGAAGAACCTGAAGAAACGCCGTCTCCAGGTGCCAAGTCGAAGACTGCGCCACCGGCGAAGAATCAACCGAAGAAGCGGAACAAGTAATCACCGTTCAGGTAGGATTTCATGCAAATCGGCGATTACCGGGTGGTGGTCATTCCGGATACCGAATTTCGTCTTGATGGCGGCGCGATGTTCGGAGTGGTCCCACGAAATCTTTGGGCGCAGGTGTGTCCGCCCGACGATCAGAATCGTATTCGCCTGACCATGAACTGCGTGTTTATTGATACAGGTGAAGAGAAGGTTTTGATCGAGACAGGCATTGGTGATAAATGGACGCCTCGCGAGACGGCGATGTATGGGATCGAACGTGAGCGCCCGTTCACCGAGACGTTGCGTGCTAAGACGGGAGTAGCGGCAGACGAAATCACAATCGTAGTTAATACGCACCTCCATTTCGATCACGCCGGTGGAAACACGACCAGGAATGTCGACGGCGAGGTTGTACCCACATTCAAGAATGCACGTTACTTCGTATCCGCCGCGGAACTCGAGCATGCTGACACGCCGAGCGAACGTGATCGAGCGAGTTACTTGATGGACAACTGGGTTGCGCTGCGTGAGTCAGGTCAGTTGGAAACAAAAGAAGGTGATTACGAAGTCATACCAGGACTGCGAATGCAAACGGAGCCCGGACACAATCGATCGATGCAATGTTGGCGGCTCGATCGAGGGGGTAACACTGTTTTTGGATTTGCAGATTTAGTACCGATGCGGGCTCACATCCGTCCGCCCTGGATCATGGGCTACGATCTTTTTCCGTTGGAGACACTGGAAGCAAAGAAGCGATTGTTACCGAAGGCGGTAGAAGAGAATTGGCTCTGTCTGTTCTATCACGATCCAGATGCGCCACTTTGTCGTTTGGTGATTGAAGACAACAGAATCAAAGCCGTGCCGTTTGAAAACAATTAAGGATAGGAAATGACGTCGCAGGTTCGATTTGGAATCATCGGTGGCAGCGGTCTCTATCAGATGCCGGAGCTGTCGAATGTTGAAGAGATAAAGGTAGAAACACCATTCGGCGATCCTTCCGATGCTTTCATCGTTGGCACGCTGGAAGGCGAACGCGTCGCGTTTCTTCCCCGCCACGGCCGGGGTCATCGCTTCACTCCAACAGATTTGCCGTTTCGCGCAAACATCTATGCGATGAAACTGTTAGGTGTCGAGCAAATACTGTCTGCTTCAGCCGTTGGATCATTGCAGGAGAAATACGCTCCACTTGATATGGTAATTCCCGATCAGTTTTTCGATCGCACGCGAGGCCGGGTGCGTGAGTCGACCTTCTTCGGCGATGGCATCGTGGCTCACGTCTCTTTTGCGCATCCGGTTTGCAAAGCGCTGGGCGACTTACTTGAGGACTCATGCCAAGCTGCTGGCGTAAATGTTCACCGCAACGGCACGTATCTTTGCATGGAGGGGCCCGCGTTCTCGACAGTCGCGGAGTCGAACGTCTATCGATCCTGGGGAATGGATATCATCGGTATGACCAATCTCCAGGAGGCAAAGTTGGCTCGCGAGGCGGAGATGTGTTACGCGACGCTGGCGCTCGTGACTGACTATGATTGCTGGCATCCTGGCCACGATGCTGTAAGTGTCGAGACCGTTATCGAGTACCTAAATAAGAATGTGCGGAACGCGCAATTGATCCTGCGAGAGTCGATAAAGCGACTTGCAAACTCGGAACGAACGTGCAAGTGTGGCTCCGCTTTGAAAAACGCGATCTTTACGGCGCCTGATCTTTGGCCGCCCGCGACAACACAAAAGCTGGAAGCGATCATCAAAAAGTATGGTCGACAGCAGTAAGATTTCGAAATGAGGC
>DATJKB010000173.1:0-15603 GCA_035491875.1 Pyrinomonadaceae bacterium
AGTCGCCGTGAACTGCTTAAGCGCGCGTCGATGCTGAGTGCAGCAATCATTGCCGCGCCAATGATCAATCGCCGGCGGTTTCGTCTGTTCGCAAACGTTCCGACTGAATATTCTACGCGCGCAATCGACCTCATGAAGCGCGCCACAGTAATCGACATGCTGAGTCCGTTTCTGATCGGCTCACGCGGTAATAAGTGGTTTTCAAATCCTGACAGTTTCACTGCTGCGGACCTTCAGAGATATAAAGACTCGGGAATCAATGTCTTTCACATTGCAGTCGGTACCGGTGGACGAGACGCGTACCTGGGAACGCTCCGTTTCGTTTCTTCGTGGAATGGATTCATCGCCAACCATGATCAGACTTTAATGCGCATCGATAGCGTCGCTGACCTTGAGCGAGTGAAGTCGTCAGGGAAAGTTGGCGTCCTCATCGGCGTGCAAAACTCTGAACACTTTCAAAGCGTCGACGATGTTAATTTCTTTCATGGTCTTGGCCAACGCGTGTCGCAGCTCACTTACAACACACGCAATCTCATCGGCAACGGTTCCACTGAACGTCGCGACGAAGGCTTGAGTGATTTTGGTGTTTCGATCGTCGAGCGAATGAACAAGGTCGGGATGGCGGTTGACGTTTCACACTGTGGAGATCGGACAACGCTCGACGCTTTCGAGGTGTCGAAGAAGCCCGTTCTAATCACGCACTCTAACTGTCGCGCGTTAGTTGCCGGTCATCCTCGCGTCAAAACAGACGAAGCAATTAAGAAGATGGCGATCACCGGTGGAGTGATGGGAATCACCGGCGTGCGTATGTTTGTGAAAGCTGAAGAGCCGACGACGATCGAACATGTATTGGATCATTTCGATCACGTAGCGAAGCTTGTTGGAGTGGAGTATGTCGGAATCGGGAGTGATATGGACCTGGATGGATATGACGATCTGCCTCCTGAAGAGAACAAAAGATTGCGTGCAAGCTACAAAGACAGCTACGGCTTTCGCGAAAAGATCGACATCGAAGGCCTCGACCATCCAAAACGCGTATTTGATCTGACAGAAGGATTGATCCGTCGTAAGTACACTGATCAGCAGATCGAACTGATCCTTGGTGGAAACTTCAAACGTGTGCTGTCACAGATTTGGACTGTCTCGTAATTTGTAGGGGCGTTCCTCCGTGGGCTCTTTGGAGTGCGGTGACCTGTCACCGCTTTTTCCAACACCCTTAGCAAACTGAAGAGGGCTGCGACAGGTCGCAGCCGAAGAGAGCGGCGACAGGTCGCCGCACTCCAAAGCTCGCTCCTACAAACCTGGTTATGAAAAAAGCGATTAGCTCCCTTCTTGTTCTTCTGCTTGCCTCGTCCGTTTGGTGCCAGGTTCCAACTCTGCCGACCCCCAAGGAAGGGAACCAACAAGTAACACCCGAGAAACCTTCTGGCGTGCACGGTTTAACGGCCACGGACCTCGAGGCATTTCTCGATGGCTTAGTGCCGCTACAGCTGAAGAATAATGACATTGCAGGTGCGACGGTCGCGGTCGTTAAAGATGGGAAGATCCTTTTTGCACGCGGGTATGGCTTTGCGGACGTCAAACAGAAGCGACCAGTGTCTGCGGAAGAAACTTTGTTTCGACCTGGCTCCGTGTCCAAGCTATTCACCTGGACCGCCGTGATGCAGTTGGTTGAGAAAGGAATGCTCGACCTTGAACGAGATGTTAATGAATATCTTGATTTCAAAATCCCCGATGCATTCGGAAAGCCGATCACACTGAAGAACTTGTTGACGCACACTCCCGGATTCGAAGAGCAAGTCAAAGACTTGTTTTCGGCCGAGGGTGCGCCACCACCGCTTGGTCAGTATCTGAAGACACACGTGCCAACCAGGATCTATCCACCGGGGACGGTGCCTGCATACTCAAATTATGGCGCAGCTCTGGCGGGCTACATCGTCGAACGCGTATCGAATAAACCGTTCAACGATTATGTTGAGGAGAACATTTTTAAGCCGCTGGGTATGGCTCGGTCGACGTTCGTCCAACCATTGCCACCAGCCTTGGCTGGCTCCATGTCCAGTGGGTATAGGGTCGCATCTGATCAGTCAAGAGAATTTGAGGTCGTTAACGTTCCTCCTGCCGGCAGCCTGAGCAGCACGGCAACTGACCTCTGTCGCTTCATGGCTGCGCATTTACAGGGCGGACAGTTTGGTGGGGCCCGCATACTGAAGCCGGAGACAACCCGGCTGATGCATAGCAGATTGTTTGCACTGGATGACGCGGCGAATGCCATGGCTTATGGCTTTTATGAGGAATCGCGAAACGGACATCGCATCATTGGCCACGCCGGCGACACTCAATACTTCCACAGCGATCTGCATTTGATCGAAGACGCGGGAGTGGGGTTCTTTGTTTCGTACAACAGTGGGGGAAACGGAGGATCTCCAAGAACTGTCTTGTGGGAGAGTTTTCTTGATCGTTATTTTCCGGCTTCCCAATTGTCTGACGCAACGCTCGCCACTGCTGCCCAGGATGCCAACACGGTAAGCGGCAAGTACATGCTTAGTCGCCGCAGCGGTGCGTCGTTTCTCAAGACCGCCTCACTCGTTGGCCAGTTAACGGTATCAGCAGTCGAAAACGGATCAATTGAAGTCGCTGAATTGCCGGGCACAAATGGACGGCCCAAGCGCTGGCGAGAAGTAGCCCCGATGACGTTTCTCGAAGAAAACGGTTGGGACAAACTTGTCTTCAAGCCAGATGCGAATGGTCGAATGCAAATAATTCTTCCTTACCCGTTTTTCATAGGCCAACGAGTCGGCCTTTTCGAGAACGGCAGGATCCTTACTCCCGTGATAGTAGTTTCGCTTGTGATCATGCTGCTCACGTTACTATTTTGGCCGATTGGTTGGTTTGTGAGGAGGCACTACCGTCACAGGCTCGACTTAACATGGAAAGAGTGGTGGCTGCGGCTTTTCGTGCGAATCGATTTCTTATTGATCTTAATCTTCGCGATATCAATTGTCGGACTTGTCACTTATGGACTTGAGCACCTATGGGTTTTTAGTGATCGTGGAAATAAGTACTTTCGCCTGATTCAGATAATCGGAATCATTGGAGCGGCCGGAACGCTGGTCGTACTCTTCAACGCCATACAATCGTGGACTAGTAAGCGCATAAGAATCTGGGGAAAACTGCAGGCAACGATATTCTTACTAGCGTGCTTCGGGTTCCTCTGGTTTGCATTCGCAGGAAATCTATTGCGTTTCAGTTCGAACTATTAGTTTGGAGTGCGGTGACCTGTCACTGCTTTGTTACGCGGCGACCTGTCGCCGCAGCTGAATGAAAGCGGTGACAGGTCACCGCACTCCAAAGACGACACACATGACTACTTTACCGCGCACTCTTGGCCTGCGGGATGTGATCTTCCTAACGATCGGATCCGTTATCGGCTCCGGCATTTTCCTTGTGCCGGGCGCGGTGGTGCGTCAGGTCGACGGTTTCATTGGACCAGCATTAGCGGTTTGGCTGGTGGGTGGTGTGCTTTCGTTGCTTGGAGCGCTGACTTACAGCGAGTTGGGAGCGATGAAACCCAGCACCGGTGGGATTTATGTCTACATTCGCGATTGCTTTGGGACGTTTCCAGCTTTCCTCTTTGGGTGGACACTCTTTTTCGTCATCAGCAGCGGTGCTGTAGCGACTCTCGCCGTCGCTTTCACTGCTTATCTCGGTGAAATTGTTCCGATGACGTCGCTCCTGGCGAAACTCGTGGCGGTTTTGATAATCGCAATTGTCGCGACGGTAAATGTGATCGGTACGCGGGCGAGTGCGAATCTCCAAAACTGGACCACCGCCACAAAAGTAATTGGAATCCTTTTGATGAGTGGAGTGCTGCTGTGGCTTGGACACGGTTTTCAAGGGTCGGGAACATCGCTCCTACCTGGGCGATTCACCGGGTCGCTTGCCTCTGGTTTTGGACTCTCAATGATTGGAGTTCTCTGGGCTTACGAAGGCTGGCAGTTCGTGACTTATAGCTCGGGTGAAGTGGTCAACCCAAAACGAAATCTACCACTGGGTTTAGTAGTCGGAACGGCAGCATTGATCGGGATTTACTTGATTGCAAATCTTGGCTATCTCGCCGCCTTAGGCCCCGCCGGTTTGGGAAGTTCAACACGCGTCGCTGCTACCGCTGTCGGCTCTACAGTGAATCCCACGGCAGCGAAGGCTGTGGCAATCATGATTCTGATCTCAATCTTTAGCGCTACGAACGGAATAATGCTCACGTCTCCACGCGTCTATTATGCAATGGCGCGCGACGGCCTGTTCTTTCAGCGCCTGGCCACAGTACATCCGCGATTGAAGACTCCAGCGTTTGCAATAGTCGCGGGAGCTCTATGGTCTGCCATTCTTGCTGTAACCGGCACGTTCGACCAGTTGCTCACCTATGTCGTCTTTATCGGCTGGATATTTTATGGACTAGCGGCCGCAAGCATTTTCGTCTACCGCAAGCGTCAGCCGGAGGTGACTCGACCTTATCGAGTACCGCTGTATCCATTGACGCCACTCGTGTTCACGATCGCTGCCGCCGCTCTCGTATTGAACACAATCGTCACCCAACCAACTCGCGCTGCGATTGGATTGGGAGTTGTTATGTTAGGCGCACCGGCTTACATGATCTGGCACTCGAAACGTCTGAAGGTTGGTCCAGTCGCGCTCGATGAGTCTTGAATTCGCAATCGTTCAGGTCTAATTCTTGGGAGGATTCTCGTGAAGATACGTCATCTGATTTATTCATGCCTGTTTTGTCTTGCTGTTTCAGTTGTTAGCTCTGCACAGAGCACTCGGTTGCTGCGCCATCCAACAATCAGTCGCGACGCGATCGCATTTGAATATGCAGGTGATCTGTGGACAGTTTCGCGAAGTGGAGGACAGGCCCGACGAGTAACTTCGACGCAAGGCGCTGAGATTGATCCCTACTTTTCGCCAGATGGTTCGCAGATCGCTTACACATCAACAGTCGCCGGCAATACGGACGTTTTTGTCGTGCCAACCTCCGGCGGTGACCCCAAGCGATTAACTTACCATCCCAGCACGGATCGTGTACGCGGGTGGACGCCCGACGGTCGGCGCGTAATCTTCGCTTCGGTGCGTGATAGTGTGCCGCAGCAGGCTTACCTGCAACTTTGGACCGTGGCCTTGGATGGCAGTCTTCCAGAGCGCTTACCGATGCCGCGCGCGTTCAGCGCTTCTTACTCGCCTGATGGCCGTCGCTTGGCCTACGACGAATTAACCATGGCCTTCGTTCCAACATGGTACGAGGGCAGCATGTGGCGATTTTATCGCGGCGGTCGCACTCACCCGATCAAAGTGATGAATCTGAGCGACTATTCAGTCGAGAAACTTCCGTGGACCGACAGCAATGATAGTTTGCCAATGTGGATTGGCAACACGATTTATTTTCTGTCGGATCGCAATCACACGATAAATCTGTTTGCCTACAATGGCGACACAAAGCAGGTCAAACAACTCACTAACCATGATGACTTTGACGTCATGACGGCGTCAGCGGGGGCCGACGCCATCGTTTATGAGCAGGCGGGTTACATTTACCTGGTGGATGCGAAGAGTGGCAAAGCTCAACGACTCGACGTTCAGGTCACAGGTGATCTTCCCTGGGCACGTGAACAATTCAAAAAGGTAGTCAGCATGATTCGTAACTCGGCCCTGTCGCCGACTGGCGTACGAGCTGCGTTCGAAGCGCGCGGTGAGATATTCACTGTGCCCGCGGAGAAAGGTGACTACCGAAATCTCACGCAAAGTCCGGGTGCCCATGATCGCAACCCGACTTGGTCACCCGATGGCAATCAGCTCGCGTGGCTTTCCGATATCAGCGGTGAATATCAACTAATGATTGGCGATCCGCTCGGCATCACGACGCCACGCGCGATTGCCCTTCCTTCGACCGCATTTTATTCCGCGCCCACTTGGTCGCCAGACGGGACGCAAATTCTCGTTCAAGACAATCATCGAAATCTCTGGACCATCGAAGTGACGGGCGGTAAGGCGGCGAAGATTGATACTGATAACTATCCTGATCCGAGTCGTTCGTTCGAAGCTAGATGGTCTCCTGATTCGAAGTGGATTACGTATTCGAAAAACCTTCCCAATCGGCTGCGGGCAATTTTCATCTACTCTTTGGCAGACAAGACGACACATCAGATAACAGATGGAATGGCCGATTCGATTTCAGCGGCGTTCGATGCGGGTGGCAAGTATCTCTACTTTATGGCCAGCACGAATTACGGGCCGAGCACTGGCTGGCTAGAAATGAGTTCAATCGATCGTCCGGTGCGCCGCGCGATCTATCTGGTTGTGTTGGCAGCCAACGAACCTTCGCCGTTATTGCCAGAAACCGGCGACGAACCGCCGCCCAGACCATCGCCTCCTGCCGATGCTCCACCACCTCCAGCCGCACCACCGGCGCCGCGGCCTGTAAACGTTCGCATCGACTTCGATAACATCGGCCAAAGAATAATTTCGGTGAATATTCCGGCTGGTGACTACAGCAACTTAACCGCAGGCGCAGCGGGAAGCTTCTATTACACCGAGCCGATTTTGACCACGGCTCCTGGACCAGCAGCGCTACGCTTGCAACGATACCAACTGAGAGAGCGCACGGCCGCACCGTTTCTCGAAGGCATTCGCGCGTATTCGCTTTCAGGTGACAAAAAGAAACTTCTGTATCAGGGCGGTGCAACCAGCTGGGGAATTGTGCCAACGGATCGTCCGGCTCCTGTCAGAGTAGGCGATGGTCCTCTCAACGTCGCACAGCTGGAAATGAAGGTCGATCCACGTGCGGAGTGGGAAAATATATTTCGCGAAACTTGGCGCATCCAGCGAGAGTACTTCTACGATCCGAAGTTCCATGGAGCTGATTGGCCAGCGATCTATGAAAAGTATCGTCCGCTACTGGCTCATGTGGGTCATCGTGCAGACCTCAGCTATTTGATCGCGACGGTGGGTGGCGAGCTTGCCGTCGGACATTCGTATCTGACCGGCGCGGGTGACGTGCCTGCCGAAGATCCAGTGTCGGTCGGCCTACTTGGTGCGGACTATGCAGTCGAGAACGGGCGATATCGAATCAAAAAAATCTACACAGGCGAGAATTGGAATCCTGAACTGCGCGCCCCGCTGAGCGCGCCCGGTATCCAGGTCAGTGAAGGCGATTACGTCCTGGAAGTTAATGGACGACAGCTTGTACCGCCGACAAATCTTTACAGCGTGTTTGAAGGTACGGCCGGACGCCAAACTCTCGTTCGAGTCAGCAAGAATCCCTCAATGGAAGGTTCGCGTCTGGTCACAGTAATTCCGATTCCCAGTGAAGATGGTCTGCGCACACGCGCATGGGTTGAGGATAACCGTCGGAAAGTAGACAAGCTTTCAAATGGGCGACTAGCATACGTGTGGCTTCCCAACACCGGTGGAAATGGTTACACGTATTTCACTCGGTATTACTACGCGCAACAACACAAGGACGGCGCAATCATTGATGAGCGCTACAACCAGGGCGGCCAAGTTGCTGATTACATCGTCAATGAGCTTGACCGAAAACTTATGGGTTATTTTGCCCAACGAGACGGTGAGCCTGCGACTTCACCTACAGCAGGAATCTACGGACCGAAAGTGATGCTCATCAACGAGTCGTCGGGTTCTGGCGGTGATGCGTTGCCCTACATGTTTCATCAGCGAAAGCTAGGGCCCTTAGTCGGAACGCGCACTTGGGGCGGTCTCGTAGGAACGCTTGGCTTCCCACCCACGATCGACGGCGGTGGCATCACGGCGCCGAATCTGGCTTTTTACGATCTCTCCGGCAAGTGGGCCGTCGAGAACGAAGGGGTACCTCCAGACATTGAAGTTGAGAACACGCCGGCCGAAGTTATCAAGGGACGCGATCCGCAACTTGAACGCGCGGTACAGGAAGCGATGAAGTCGCTGGAGCAGAGTCCTGTGAAACGAGTGCCGCGCCCGGCGCCAATCAATCGAGTTTCGAATACGAGTCGCGTTTCGAAGAATAAATAGATACCACGCGCTTGCCGCGTGGAGGATTATGTTTGTTGCTATTGTCGGAATGCCTTTGAGAATCTGCGGCGCCGTCCAGCGCCGCAGATTACGGCGGTTACAGACTTTGTAGCTGCGAGCGTGAACACCACGGCCCAAGGCCGTGGCATCATTTTACAACCTCGGCGCTATTCCAGGCTGAAACCCCGGGGAGAATGAAAGAGGAATTATGTACAAGCGATCATTGCGCGTCATAACGTTAATATTAACTCTAGCTTCCTGCGCACTTTTTACAGCGGTCAACGCCCAAACCGCGCAAGATGCCTACACACGCACTGATGCCATGATTGCAATGCGTGATGGCGTGAAACTCAATACGCACATCTACGTCCCTACTCGCACTGACGAGAAGTTTCCTATCTTGCTCTTGCGAACTCCATACGGAATCGGTAATGCGACACCCGCACAGATTGCGGCTTCACTTCCCGAGTTGACGGCCGAAGGTTTCGTAGTCGTGCAGCAGGACATCCGCGGCCGGTTCAAGTCGGAAGGCCAATTTGTCATGTTGCGACAGCCACGCGATCCAAAAGACAAAAACGGTATCGACGAAAGCACAGATACTTACGACTCGATCGAATGGCTCCTGAAGAACGTGTCGAACAACAACGGGCGTGCGGGGATCGCCGGGACGAGTTACGGTGCCTGGCTCGCGGTTATGGCGATGCTCGATCCACACCCGGCTCTCAAGGCCGTCGTGCAACAGGCGTCACCCGCGGACATGTGGCTGGGCGACGACTTTCATCACAACGGCGCTTTTCGTCTCGCCTATGGATTTGAATACGCGTACATGATGGAGTCGTCAAAAGAGATCGCCGATGTTTCGAAAGTAGTTGATACGTTTGATACGTATGACTGGTACTTGAAACTCGGTTCGCTGGCGAACGTCGACGCGAAGTACTTTCAAGGCAAGATTCCCAGCTGGCGTGACTTCGTCAATCGCCCAGACTACGACGACTTCTGGAAACGTCAGGCATTTGCGCCGTGGCTGAATCGCGTAACTGTTCCGACTCTGAATGTCGCCGGTTGGTGGGATCAGGAAGACTTCTACGGCCCAATCAAGATTTACGAATTGCTCGAGCGTCACGACACGGCAAAGCAGAACTTCCTGGTGGTTGGACCATGGAATCACGGCGGGTGGTCGAGAGGCGAAGGTCGCAAGCTCGGCAAGATCGACTTTGGCAGTGCGACCGCCGAACACTATCGCCGGAACATTCTTACTCCATTTCTGGCTTACTACTTGAAAGGCAAGGGAAGTGGCGACATCCCGGAAGCACTGACTTTCAGGACCGGTGCGAACGAGTGGATCCGTCACGCTGCATGGCCGCCGAAGCAGGATGTCGTCGCACGCAACCTTTACTTTCAAAAGGATAGAGGACTCTCATTCGACGCTCCCGCGCCAACGACCTCCCAGTCGTTTGACAGTTATACCTCTGATCCCGCCAACCCGGTTCCTTATCGGCTTCGTCCAGTTGAGCTTCGTTCGGGATGGTCGACATGGTTAGTTGAAGACCAACGCTTCGTGGACCATCGACCCGACGTACTTACGTGGGTAAGTGAGCCGCTGACTGACGACGTCGTCGTAGCAGGAAGGGTTGTTGCTAACTTATTCGCTTCTACGACCGGCACTGACAGTGATTGGATCGTAAAACTTATCGACGTCTATCCCGAAAAATACGAAGCGGACCCAAAGATGGGCGGGTTTCAGTTGATGATAGCCGGCGACGTTTTCCGCGGCCGCTATCTCAAGAGCTTCGAGAAACCCGAGCCGATCCCGGCAAACTCTGTTCAGCATTATCAAATCGCCTTTCCCGCCAACGATCATGCGTTCAAGAAGGGACACCGGATAATGGTCCAGGTCCAGAGCACCTGGTTTCCGGTCATCGACCGGAACCCTCAGAAATTTGTCCCGAACATCTTCCTGGCAAAGGACACTGACTTTCAAAGTGCAACCCAGCGTGTCTATCGATCAGGGCGATATACGTCCCATATCGCAGTTCCTGTGATCAAGGCGGCCGCGACGAGCAGTGCGATTCGATAGTCAATCGGAATCCGGTCCGTCGCCTGGCTAATAAGGTTGCTTGAGTCTGGCCATCCATTATTCAGTACCATTCGCGGTAGCGAATGGCCCATGCTCAAGCCGCCATGGATCTTGCGTCTCGGCCATTCGCTACCGCGAATGGTACTGAATAAACGAACGCTACTGAATAGAGACAAACCGTGAACGAGGTTAATACAGATGAATCTCCAAACCGCATTTCGCAAATACTTGTTAATGCTCGGCGTCATTGTGGCGCTGCTGTTTTCTACAACAGTCTCGACCGCTCAGACGATCGATCTCGAACGTGTAGTCGCCGAGCTTGAGCCTGAAATTCATCGCACGCTTCTTGCCGGAAATATTCCCTCTGCCTCAGTCGCCCTCGTTTCTGGAGACCAGGTGATTTGGTCCAACGCTTACGGTTATTCCAACCTGTGGGCTCGGACACCGGCGACACCCAGCACGGTTTATCTGATCGGGTCGACGTTCAAAGCAATGTCGACAGTTGCCCTGCTTCAACTAATGGAGAAAGGCAAGTTCAAGCTCGACGATCGCGTTAGCGACTATCTAACCGACTTCAAAATCCAGGGCGAAGATCCCCAGCGTCCAGTGACGTTTCGACACCTGCTGACACACACATCGGGTCTTCCGGCTGACTTCGGCGGATTTCCTGTTTGGGGCGATACCGTTCCGCCATCGTTAGAAGAGTATTTGCGTAAATCGCTAAAGGTGACCAAACCACCAATGACTGAGGTCGTTTACTCGAACATGGCGTATGCGTTAATCGGTTACCTGGTCCAAAAGCTCTCGGGTGTGCCCTACAAACAATACATACAGGACAACATCTTCAAGCCGATGGAAATGGAGAGCACCGCATTCGAGCCGAGGCCCGACATGGAGGAACGGCTATCGATTCCTTACAGGTTCGATCCAGCTACGCAAACTCAAATGGCGGCTGTGCGTGTTAAGGCGTCAGTTTGGCCCGCCGGCATCGTCTATGGAACGGTTCTGAATCAAGCGAACTGGCTCATCACAAACCTCAACGGAGGAGTCTTTAACAAGAAGCGCGTGATCTCAGAGGAGGCACTCCAGCAGATGTTTACTCGACAACACGATCAATTCAAGGGGCGTATCGAAGGCATCTGGGGAAATGAAACCGCCGGTTTCGGATTGACGTGGTGGACCCAAGTGCGTGACGGCGATCGCTATTTCGCACATAGCGGCAGCGTTCAGGGGTATACGGCTTTCCTGCTCGGTAACCGGGATCGCAAGTTGGGTTTTGCAATTCTAACGAACGGGAACCGCGCGCATCCTCATCTCATCAAGCTCGCGGATCGAGCAGTGGACTTGCTCAAGAAATACACGAGCGCTCCGAAAACAGTTTCCACAACAAAGTAATTGCCGGACCATAAGATACCACCCGCTTTAGCGGCGTGGAGTCTCAACTTCGACCTACCACGTCGACCCAAACAATAGATACCACGACTTCAGTCGCGTGGAGTATCAATTTCAGCCTCCGTTTGTAACGGCTTAGGCTAAAACTGAAACTCCACACCGCTGAAGCGGGTGGTATCTTACGAATTCATCGAATGACTCTCTGGTTAGGCTGAAGTTGAGACTCCACGCCGCTAAAGCGGGTGGTATCTTCGCTTTTTGACACAGTCTCTGCAATCGGTGTTATTCCGGACTTGCCTGCTCTGCAAGGCCTCCGTTTTACGCGTTATAGAGTGGGAAGCTAAGTGTACACGAAGGAGAACCAACAATGAGTAAACGTTCAGAGGCTCTTGCAGACCGACTGGAACAAGGAGCAACTGTACTCGCCAACTTTGCTGCCGCGCTAACAGAAGACGAATGGGGGATACGTACGCTGAAAGACGGCCGTAAGATCGGCGTCATCGTGAATCACGTGGCTACGGTCTATCCTCTTGAGATCGAGTTGGCGCAGACGGTTGCGAGAGGCGAAGTAGTGACAGGTGTGACCGCTGAAGTTATTAATAAGATGAATGCAGAACACGCCAGGGAGAACGACGGCGTCACTAAAGAGAAAACTCTCGAATTGCTAAGGCAAAATAGTGCAGCAGCTGCAGCATCAATACGTGCGCTATCCGATGAAGAGCTGGATCAGGCCGTTCCTGTCTCTTTGTACTCAGACGCTACAGTTACATGTCAGTTCGTTCTGGAGGATCACGCCGTGCGCCATAGTTACCATCACCTGGCGCGACTACAATCTGCGTTGCAATCTATCGTTCGCGCTGCGTGAGGAGTAAAGTCCCCAAGCGGCGAGAGCGCTATGACTCATGATCCTATTGAGTCTCCGAACACCACCGGCATGTACCCGGTGGTGTTTGACTATTGAAAGCTGCAACCATGTCTGGTATTAAGTGATGGACCATGGTCCCCCTCCGCGCGATTGTCGCTCTTGGATTAATACTGTTCGCATCTCCGCCGCTTCTGACGGCCCCAAAACGCTCTCCTCTCCGGCTCGAAACAATTCATATAAAAGTCAATGAAGGTACGCACCTCGCTTTCGATGTCTCGCTAAATCGCCAAGCCATCGTGTTCGATCTGTTGGGCCAACTCTGGCTCATGCCTGATCGAGGTGGTCAAGCACTGCCGATCACTAACGCGGTGCGCGACATCGCCGAGGACAATGATCCGTCATTCTCACCCGATGGTCGTCGCGTGGTGTTTCAAGGCGAACGGAACGGGCGTACAGGTTTGTGGTTGCTCGATCTCGATTCACGTGAAATACGTCAGCTGACGCAGTTATCGAACCCAGATGGTTTTGACGGGAGCGCCTCGTGGTCTCCCGACGGTCGATTGATCGCGTTTGTGCGCTTAATGCCGCCGACGTCTTCGAGCAGCCGTCCCCACGTCGCGATCATGCTGCTTGATGTCGCCTCACGAACAACTCGCGAACTCTCGATCAAAGGAATCACAACACCGTTCATCGCCGATCCGGCATGGTTAGGAAGCGACACGATCGGATTCGTGACGCGTAGGCCGCAAAGCACAAGGGGTGGGCGCGTTTGGATCGTTCCCGCTGCCGGCGGGGAAGCAAAACCAATTACCGAAGAATCTTTGCGGGCACAGGTTCCGACGTTTACGTCCGACGGAAAACTAATGGCTTACTTCGCACCCGACTCGAATGGCCGAATACAAGTCTGGATGCAGGAGTTGACCAACACCGGCACTGCAGGAGCAGCGAAACGTTTGACGAACTTAACCGACGTTACACCAACGCGGATTCGTTGGTCGCCGGACGGACGGATGCTGTTCTATTCAGCGAACGGGCGTTTATGGGGTACGGCTGTTTCAGGTGGGCCACCCCAAGAGATTCCATTCACTGCGGAATTATCGATAACGCGTCCTCTTCGCACACTGCCTCCGGCGCGGTTTCCTGAACCAAATCAACAGCAAACCGCGAGGGGCTTCATGGGGCTTGCTCTGTCGCCCGATGGATCGCGAATCGGCATTCTTGCGCTTGGCAAGCTGTGGATCGTGCCGGTGAAAGGAACGCCGCGCGCGATTGCGGATGTACCATTTGAAGCGACTTCCCTGGCGTGGTCGCCCGATGGAAATGAGGTGGCTTGGTCAGCCGGGATGGCGGATCAGGAGAATCTGTTCGCGACCAACATAACGAATGGTGTTACGCGTCAGGTGACAGCGTTGCCTGGGCGCGAGGTTTATCCCATATACTCGCCTGACGGGCGATACCTCGCATTCATTCATGTGAAGGACGACGGAGTGTTGCGAGTAATTCCCCCCAACTCTTCCAATGTTGCTGACATTGCGCAAACACGCGATCTCGGTTCGATCGGATCGAGTTGGTCCAGCACTCCGCAATGGAGTCCCGAGTCAGATGCATTGTTGGTTTGTGGTCCCCAAAGCTCGACCGATCGTGGTCGGGCAACACTGGTGTCGTTATCGGGACAGAAGAAGTCGCTCAGCGGTTTCATTGACGCACCGATCTTTCTGCAGTGGGCACCGCAGCACAAACTTCTGTTCGTACGGCACGATCGACTTTGGCAAGCCACTCTCAAACAGGGAACAGTCTCAGATACGAAGCCAATCGGAACGAGTGCAGCGCTTTACGCTTCGGCGTCGCGTGATGGATCTCTGCTCTTTGTGTCAGATGGCGGCTTGCGTTTACGGCAGGCGGATGGCACCGAACAAAGAATCGGTTGGCCTCTTTCGTATAAACCGCCCACGTCCAAGTCAATTCTGATTCGGAATGTAAGGATCATCGATGGAACGGGCGGGCCAATCATAGGTCCGGACGACATTCTCATCCAAGAAGGACGAATCCATCGAATTGATCCCACGGGGACGTCTGCAACGGCGGGCGTTCAAGTGATTGACGCCGAAGGACGCTTCGCAATTCCTGGTTTGATGGACCTACACGCACACGTCTATCGTCCGGATCTACTGCCCGGAAGTCTCTATTTCGGTGTCACAACGGTCCGTGATCAAGGCTCATCTATGGCTCCGTTAGTCGCCTACAGAGATGCGATTGCCTCGGGAGTCCTTCCTGGTCCACGTGTCGCCTATGGTGGCTTTCAGTTCTACAGCGACTGGCCGTTTGATGAGGAACAAGGGAGGGGGATCGAACCGCCCGCGGATCCAGATCACATCAGGCGATCTGTAGCTTTGGCAGAAGCGTTCGGTGCACAGCACATCAAGACTCGCACATTCCGTCGTTGGGACATTAACGCGCGCATGATCACCGAAGCGCACCGCCGAGGAATGCGAGCGACTGGTCACTGCTCGCACTTATTGCCACTTGTCGCAGCTGGTATGGATGCAAAGGAGCACATCGCTAGTTGCGAGGCGCGTGGTGACACCTACATGTATGATGACCTAATCCAACTGTTCAGGCGCGCGCACATCGGTGTGGTACCCACGATTACCTATTTTGATTTTGCTGTTCGGCTCAACGAACGGCCGACGCTCCTCGATGATGATGTGGAACTCGCGCCATTTATGCCGACACGCGAGCAGTTCGACTGGATGATCAAACTGACACCGGCTGCTCGACAGGAATGGTTTCAGGATACTCAACGCGCCAGAGAGACGACTCGAAAGCTTGCAAATGCCGGTGTGACAATCGGAACAGGCACGGACATCTGGCAAATCCCAACTGGTGTTCACATGGAACTCGAGCAGTTGGTTGCGGCCGGCCTCACTCCGTTGCAAGCGATTCGAGCCGCTACTGGAGACTCGGCCCGCATACTCGGCGCAGAAAAGGATCTCGGCACAATCCAAGAAGGGAAGTGGGCGGATCTAGTCATCCTCGACGCTGACCCACTCGTCGACATTCGCAACACGCGGAAGATCTGGCAGGTGGTTCAAACCGGTCGCGTGGTCGATCGCCCCGCCATACTGAAGGTGATGCACCCGCAGTCTCGTTGATCAGATGACGTCGCACATTGCTGTTCCGGTGGTTAATAATTTCAGCCAAAGCTTCTCGT
>DATJKB010000174.1:0-9681 GCA_035491875.1 Pyrinomonadaceae bacterium
CGGTGCGAGATACGCCGACTGGGACGTTGGGAGTCGATCCGACCATCAACATCCCGCCTGGCATTGTCGGGTTCAGCAGACTGGGCCAAGATGTACCGGTAAGCATCTGATTTTATTGAGGTTATCGTGGTAATGCCGAAGGGGGGAAACGACGTCGCGCGATTTGCTAAATTCTTTCGGATCAACGAGATCGGCAGAACGCGCTGAGTCTCCAAACTTTGCGCGCGTTCTCTTTAGTCAACCAAATTCTCGTTAGTCTCTGTGCTGCCCCCTCATAATAGACACCAAACAGACACCAAAAACCTATTTGATCGGTAGACATTGACAGGGTCGTAATCGCGCCTAAGTCCGATCCTCCCACTCCAGAAACCTTATGCGGTAGACCTCTCACGACCAGTTAAGGTCGCCCGCATCCCATTTATATTTTCGAAGCCACCTACTGATCGGATTGCTTAATATCCTGAAGTGAATCTCGAATGATGGTCATCGGGACGTATGTAATCAAGGTTGCGATTATTCCTGCGAAAAAGATCGCTCTGAGTCCAAACGGCAACAGGATGGCACACAAACCCGTGGCCAGCGCGCAACTTACAAAATGAACGATGTCGGGCACCACTTCGGACCACGAACGCATTTTTTCTTGCCGAATCCTGCTGAGCAGAACCGGTCGGAACTCTCGGCTCATTTCAGGGGGCGTAAGCATCGCGCTGAGGAGAACATCCAGGCTCTTCTGGTTGGCAGCGAAACTCGAACAAGCAAGACAGTCCCCGAGATGTGCATTAATCCCTGATTGAATCATCAAAGAGCGTGACGCCCCAATTGATTCGAGGATTTCTTCTTCGACCTTCTCACAATCCATTAACTACTCCATCATCTTGCCCAATGCGCGTCGGGCGCGATGCAAGTGGCTCTTTACTGTCCCTTCGGGCAAATCCAACAACTCCGCCACGTCCTTAATATTTTTCTCTTCCAGGTAGAAGAGCGTAATCACTTCCCGCTGAATCTCGGGAAGCTTTGACAAGTATTCTTCCCAAGCAATCTTGAGCGGAGCCAAATTCGATACCGTTGGCTCTGATACTTGATTGAGCGACATCGTTCTTCGGTAAGATTCGGCTCGGACCGCAGACAAGCACGTGTTCCGGGCGATTGTGTATAGCCACGTGGACGGTGCTGCGCGACCATCATAGGCCGGCAGAGCCTGCCAGAGTTTCAGAAATATGTCTTGCGTCACTTCCTCGGCGCGTCCAACGTCCTTAAGCATCATTACCGCCATCCGAAAGACCTTCTTGCCGTAGAGTTCAAGCAATTGCTCGAATGCTTTCTCATATCTCTTTTTGTTGAGCAGTTCCTGAACATCACCGTCCATCCAATTTGATACTCCTGAACTGCATTCAGGGTTGCAATTAGGATTTCTAGCAGCCGCCGCAACCGTCGATCTATCCGGCGAGTATAATAAGGCGCGAAGGGATTTCTATGATTGACCCGGTAAGTAGCTACGTGATTATTGTGCTGATCTTGGCGTTGGTTGTGCTGCCGATCATTTATATGGCCTTCCGCCAATGGCTGCGACACCGTCAACGATTAATGATTCACCGTGAGAGACTGGCCGCAATCCAGAAGGGCGTTGACTTACCAGACCTCGAACAGGAGATTGAACGAAGCAGTTTGAACGTACAGCGAACTCTGCTGCTTGCCGGCCTCTCATGGATCTCGCTTGGCATCACAGCATTCGCCGTGCTGAGCGCGTTGCTGGCCCATCCTTCGAAGTTTACCGAAACGATTCCGCCGGGGCTTCAGTGGATCGCTCTGGCTCCAGTCGGAATCGGGATCTCCCATCTCATTGTCTATTCGCTTGGGAAGAAAAAAGCCACAACCCATCAGTAAGCCTTTCGCGAAGGGAACGTAGTCTTGTGGATGAATGAGACGGACAGCGATATGCCCTATATGGTTCCTGGTTAACTATCGTCATGCCAGACTTCAACTCGATCGTTTGCGGAATTATGAGCGGAGCGAAAGCCAAAGCCATCGTTCTGTTGCTTGTTTTCGCATCATTTACTTCTGCTGGTGCGCAGACACAGCCGATGCCGGCTGAGCGACAGTTTCGCGCTTGGCTGGATGCCTTTAATCGCGGCGACCGCGCCCAGCTGCTGAACTTCCTCGAGAGTGAATTTCCCGCGCGCGGCGCTACGCCAAACCAGCAATTTCAAATCTCAGCGCATGGCGACGGATACTACCAGTTTGTAGCGCGCCATACCGGCAAATGCGTCACCCTTCCCCCCGCTGTCACTAACGACCACGTACAACTGGAACAGCGCGATTGCAATGGAACAGCGGCGCAGTTGTTTCAACTCACTTTGGCTACCTCGTCAAGCCCGATTCGAAAAAACACCCCAACAAAGAACCAGGATAGTAACGGGATCACGAATGCCGGCCTATACAACATCCTGAACAAGCATAGTGGCAAGTGTGTGGAGGCCGCCGCTGCGGTCAACTCGAAGGGAACAGTGGTCCAGCAGAACACATGCAACGGGACCAAAGCTCAACTCTGGCAGATCGTAGCGACGGATAGTGGTTCCTATAAGATTCAGACCGAAAGCGACACGACCTGCGGGTGGGATGTTGGCGGTAAGGGTGACGGCTCCAAGATCCAGATTTGGCGAAATGTCGAAGACGTAAACGACGTACTAAGTTTTCGCAACTTCACCGGCGGCTTTGAGTTCAAGAAAGCTCAAGAGTCCAAGCCGACTCAGTTTTCGGGCTTGTTGCAGGAACGCGATTCCGATCAGTTCGTAAGATTCACCATTGAGGTCGAACCGATGGAACCGCACCGCATAATCCAGCTGGATTTCGAGCCAGTTGCCCGACCTTCCGAATTTGCGATTCCTCGATTGACGGAGAGCGAGTTCGTGACAGCACTTGGCAGTAAGCTGGAGCAGGATACTGCCGCTGACAAGTTTTCGGGTGCGGTGTTGGTTGTGAGGAATGGCAAAACACTATTCGGTGGTGCGTATGGTCTCGCCGATCGCGACAAGCGAATTCCAAACACAGTTAACACCCGTTTCCGGATTGGTTCGATGAACAAGATGTTCACAGCAACGGCGATCTTGCAGCTTGTCCAAGCCGGGAAAATCAAGCTTGAAGATTCGATCGGGAAGTACCTCCCGGATTATCCAAACAAGGATATTGCCACCAAGGTCACGATCCATCAGTTACTAACGCACACAGGAGGAACAGGTGAAATTTTCGGAGCGCAGCTCGAAGCACATCGCCTTGAACTAAAGACTCTTCAAGATTATGTGAAGCTCTTCGGTGAGCGTGGACCTAGCTTTGCGCCGGGCAGCAAGTATGCCTATAGCAATTACGGGTTTGTTTTGCTAGGTGTGATCATCGAAAGAGTAAGCGGAGTGAGTTACTACGACTACGTCCGCGATAATATCTACAAGCCGGCTGGCATGGTACGAACTGGATCGCAGCCCGAAGACGAAAGCGTGCCCGACCGCGCCATTGGCTACATCAAACGCGATGGCAACTGGAAAGCAAATCCGGACACTTTGCCGTACCGGGGAACATCAGCGGGCGGAGGGTATTCGACGGTCGAGGATTTGGTAAGCTTCGCCTCCGCACTCAAGAACAATAAGGTTCTAAACGGCTACTACACCAACCTGCTCACGACTGGAAAAGTAATGAGTGGTGAAAGCTCAAAATATGCTTACGGTTTCGAGGAAACGATCGATCAGGGAATTCGTTACTTCGGACATGGCGGCGGAGCACCTGGCGTGAGCGGCGGTCTGCGGATCTATCCTGAGTCAGGCTATGTCTTCGTGGTGCTGTCAAACATCGACGCCGGTGCCGTTCGGATATCTCAGTTCATCAGAAACCGTCTGCCTGTCAAATCGCAAAGTATCGTCCTTTCTCCGTTGGTTATCGAGGCGATCCAAAGTAAAGTTGGAAGGAAGATCTCAAGCTGAGAACTCGCACAACGGTTGCGGCGGAACTGAAATCCGTTGGGCAATCCCATGTAGGTTCGAATCCCTCGAGAACGACTGAGGTTCCCGTTATTTGGTGTCTATTTCCCCTTCGTTTCGGCCTTCCCGCTCATAGCTGATCACGCAGTATCTTGTATCCTAGGGGCGATTGGTGTGTATATAGGGTATGGGTTCCGAGTTCCAGGTTCGGCACCAATTGTAAATTGCTGAGTTGATTGAAGTTAGAGAAGGGATTTGCCGAAGGGGGGAGACGATCTCAATCGTTCTGCTAAGTCATTGGACTTCAATATGATCGGCGCAATGCCTTATCGGACTGACATTTACAATTCGTCTCGCCGTTACTTTTAATTCTCTTTAGTCTCTCTGGTGCTCTCTCATAATAGACACCAAACAGACACCAAAAACCTCGGCTCGAGTTGTTGGACTTCGTTGACGAAGCGACTGGAGGGTTTTGTCACCTTTCGCCCCCGTGCGAATCGGAATTACGTCCGAGATCCTAGTTTCCAAGGTCCTAAACTGTTTCATCTTCAAACCAAGTCGAATAGGTAGGATCGCGGCGGGCTCGGCCGCGACCGACGCCGCGAATCCAAGAATGACAATGGTGACGATCGGTAATTTACCAATCATTAGTGGTCGACTCGTAGCGCTCACCTTCTTAACGTTGCGCGTGTACTGAATAAAGAGCCTCCTTTGCTTGTCCGCGTTCCCCATCCCGCGTCTTAGTTCGAAAGTAGCGATGGCGGCGCGTTACCTGATTATCTGATTACTGCCGGCAAGATGTATCGGTTCATCATGTTGATTACCTGAGTGTGCATGTACCACTTTCCATAGGCAGTCGCGGTAATGACGATTACCAGCGGCTGATCTTTGAAGACGAAGATTTTGCTCCCGCCATTGCCGGTGGCGAAGAACGCTTCATGCTTCCTGCCGCCAATGTCGAACGTCGTGTTCCAGAATAGATAGCCGTACCCCTCATCGCTGCCGGGTTCTCGTCTTATCTGTTTGGTAAAAGTTTTTTCCACCCATCTTCGCGGAATGATCTGCTTTCCGGACCACTTGCCGCCATTCTGATAAAGCTGACCGTATTTCGCGAAATCAAGGGCGCTCATTTTCAGGCCGCCCGCCGTGTTTGCGACTTTTTGCGGTGTGTATTGCCACTCATATTTGGTAATGCCAAGCGGCCGGAACAATTTTTGATCGGCATATTTTTCCAGGCCCTCTGGCACCGATTTGTTGATGATGTCGCCCAACAGGACAACTCCAGCGGTGAAGTAGGCCCACCGTTCACCGACGTTACGCTTCTCGTCCATCGGCAAATCGAGCGCGAACTTGACCCAATCACTGGTCGGGTACATTTTCCCTTCATTGCCGGGTGAGTTCTGATCATCATCGTTGCCCTCGAACGCGGAACTCATCGTCAATAAACTCTTGATCGTCACGCTCTCCTTCTTCGGAGACCAATTCGCAAACTTCCTGAGATCGTAAAAGTCCTTGAGCGTTTGGTCCTCGCTTTTGATATAACCCTCATCGATGGCAATCCCCATCATCGTCGACGTAAAGGATTTCGTCGCCGAGCGCGTGTTGTGCAAAGTATCGCGCGTGGCCCCATTAAAATATTCTTCGATTAATAATTTGCCGCCCCTGATGACCACGATGCTGGTGATCTGCTTGTAAAGATTCTCCGCGATCAAGCGGTTGAGCGATTGAATCTTGTCTTTATCGTATGGTGCTTTAGAAACTTGCCAGCCGCTGTGCGAATGAATTGTTTGAACCGCAGTTAACCGCTCACCGATGGTGACCTTTGCCGGAACTATCACTTGTATTTCGCCGGCGGCAATCAAATCTCCGAGTCTGGTTTCGTCGGTCTTGACGTAGGGACGCAGCTCAATCTTGATCCGGTGAGTTCCGGCGGTTAGAGCTTCGTCGCCGCCGTTCATCAGAAACAGTCGCCAAATTCTGCCGCCGGCGCTTGCGTCATCCGAGTCGGCGGAATTGATTGGGGACATTGCAAGCACCGTCTGCTTGATTTTATTTTCCGCGCGCACCCAAAACGGATTCAGGTTCTCCTTGTAAGTCAACGCGCCATCGACAAAAAACGAGAACTGATAATTACCCTGCCGGTTGAGTTCGTCGACACTTAACGTCGGCGCGAGTTTATGAAGATAGTTCGTGAGAGAGTTCGCCATGAAAGCTCTGAAGCTCAAGTCTGTGGTCTTTGCTAAATCGATGGTCGTGAGAAAATCGGCTTGCTGAACTTCCGCTGTCGCCGGTTTTGAAGTGAAGATGATCCGGCCGATATTCGCTTGATGCAAAGGATTTGTAATGCCTTCGCTCTTCACGACATCCGTTTGGCCGAGGGCGCAACCCGAAGCCAAAAAAAGAAGCCCGAATGTCAATCCCACAATTCCGGTCGATCTAGTTGCTGTCATCGACACATTCTCCTATTACTTCGCGGAAGCGCCGCGCGTGTCTAATTTCGTGTCCAGCTTCAATTCCCATAACACGTTGACGATCACCCATCGTCCGTTGAATTTCGCCAGGTGCAGGTAATCGATCCAATCGGAAGCGACTATCTTGACTGTGGCGGCATTCTGAAAAATGTCGAGGATCGTGATGTCCTTTTGTTGCTTTTCCTTCGGCGTGTCCTTACCGCCACCACGCCGGGTGCCTTGCACGAGTGACATGGCACTCATCTGGCTTAATGCGCTGCGCCCCGTCTTTGGATCAGTGCGTACGATTCGTTTAGCCAATTCGGGGTGTAGAGCCCGTTCCATGCGTTCGGCGTTTCCCTCGTACCAACCTTCGATGTAATCGAGTGCGCTTTGTTTTAATAGCTCGGTGTCGGAAGGCGCTTGCGCGTTTGCCTGTGATGCCGGAAATCCCACCGTTAGCAAAGTGAAAAGCATGAAGCTAGAAACTCTCACAAACAATCCTCGCATCTGTTCTTCCTTTCCGTGATCTAGTGCTTCATCGCCCCGGCTGCGCCGAAAGAAGGTGCAATGGAATCAAGGCGCGAATTTGATGATCACCGCATCGCGAGCGAACGTTACGACACCGCGGACGGCCCGCACAACTCTTTTGTGATTTGTGGTTACTTTGCTGTGAGGAGTGGGAAGTTGCGAGAGGTCCCCAGCTAAATCTTGAGCAAGGGATCGAGGTTTCGACGATACCGCCGGCTTGATTGGAAATGCTTGCCGTTCCGCAAGACGACGTCGAATTGAGCTTTCGCAAGCGGATGCACAGACTTTATCTGATCGATGTGCGCGATAATTGAGCGCCGCAATCGCACGAACTTCGCCGGATCGAGTTTGCTTTCAATTCCGTCCATTGTCTCGCGCATTAAATGATGTCTGCCTGCGGTGTGCAGCTCGACATAGTTTCCCTGCGCACTGATCCACTCAATCGATTTTACGTCGAGAAAAGAGATCGTTCCATTTTGCTTCAGAGGTATGCGATGCAAATATTCACGCTGCCCGTTGCGCTCATGTTTCAGATTCTGAAGAAGCGTGAGCAGTCTTTCATTGCGGTCTTTTGCGTGCGAGTTATTCAGTTGTGAGCGAACTCTTCCCAAAGTCTTTTGAAATCGTTCAGGATCGACGGGCTTGAGCAGGTAATCAAGTGCGTTGATTTCGAATGCGCGAATTGCGTGTTCGTCGAATGCGGTCACAAAAATGATCGCCCCCGGCAAGAATTGCTCTGGCAACCTCTCGATGACGTCAAACCCGTCGAGGAGCGGCATCTGCACGTCGAGAAACACCACGTCGGGTCTCTTTTCTTTAATTGCCTCGACAGCATCGCGGCCATTAGTTGCTTCGCCAATAACTTGCACGTCAGGCGAGTGCTTCAACATGTTTCGAATCCCGCGCCGCGCGAGGACTTCGTCATCAACGATGAGCGCGCGAATCTCCGTCATTTCGAATCCTCGCTTCCGGTGCGGAAGGGAATGGTCACCGAGGCTTCGACGCCACCGTTTGCGGCTGCGTGAAGCACAAACTCCTGCTTCGCGCCATACAGTTTTTCCAGCCTCGAGCGCGTGTTCGCGAGGCCAATGCCGTTGGCGGACGCGTTTTTGGCAGCAATGCCGTCTCCGTTATCGCTCACCAGAAGTAACAAGTTCCCGTTCAGCCGCTCAGATTGGATTACGACCAGAGTCTCACTCGCCCGCGGCGCCACCGCATGGCGAATCGCGTTTTCAACTAATGGCTGCAAGATTAGATTCGGCACGCGCGCTTCGAGAGTTTCCGGCGCCGCTTCAATTTTTACCTTCAGGCGATCCTGAAAGCGTGTCTGTTCAATTTCAAGATAAAGGCGCAGGAAATCCAGTTCCTGCCGCAGTGTCACTTCATGCGTTTGCTCCTGATTTAGCGTCAGTCGCAATAGTTCACTGAGATGCAGCAGCATCTGATTCGCCAGCACAACGTCTTCCTGCATGAGAACGGACACGCTGTTCAGCGTGTTGAAGAGAAAATGCGGATTCATCTGCATCCGCAAAGCATCGAGTTGAGCGCGCGTGAGTTGTGTCTCCAGGTGCGCTGCTTCCACTTCGAGTTGCGCTGCGCGTCGCTCACGTTCGCGGTAGCGGCGGTGATAGTCGAACGCCTGATAAAAAGCGACCAGCACGATGTAGAGCAACAGATTCACCTGAAACTCTGTGAAGAAGAGATCGCGGAATTGCTCCCACGGCCCAAAACGCGTCGACGGGTTGACTACCAACACGCGCGCGACCAACACATAGACGCCGAGCTGTAGCACAGCGATGAGCGATCCGCCGAGCACGTGTAGAGCGATCGACGAAAGCAAGTGCTCTCTGGTGACGCGGAAACGCTTCGCCAGCCATAAGGCCAGCGGTGTCATGAGCGCCCAAATGCCGGCGCAGGTGAACCAGACTGAGGCGACTTGTGAATAGGGACGCGGGCGGCCGGAATACCCGTAATTCAGATACGATTGCGTGGCAGAGATGAGGGCAAACAGCGTCCAGCCGCAAATGATGAGAATTATTTTTCGCCAGTTGGACAACACCAGGCTCACTGCGGCAGAGGATAATGGATTTGAATTGAGGATGGAAGTCATTGGCGCAACAAACGGCCCTGAACAACTGTGGAGTGGGACTTACAGACGCAGCCGTTGAATCGATTAGAAATACCGAAGCTTATCCAGATTCCGAAACCATATTACACTCTCAAGTCGCCAGTCGCCGGACCGCCACTTAATCCATGGCCATTGTCAGGTATAAAAGTTGGTGTAGGTTCGTCTTAATGTGTAGCCAGATGAAGTGATCTTTGACGACCGCTCAGCGCGGCAAATACTGATTCATATCGTTCGTCAGGTTATGTGATACCGTTCCCAACTTGCTTAAAATCCGTTGTGGTGTTTCAGCTCTCTGGAGGCTGACACTCATGGGTGATGGATTCTGCGGACGTTTGCGGGACATTCACAACGCTTTTGTGGAATTCCAAAACTGCAATTAAGAATTACTGAGGGGAAAAATGGAGCGGGCGACGGAAATCGAACCCGCACCACCAGCTTGGGAACCTGAAGGCCGTCAGTTACTAGAAATACTCAAGAGAAAGATGGGGATAAGATGGCGACGTTTCCTGGCGATATGAGGCTAGCCAAAGTGATTTTCGACGACCGCTTAACGCGGCGGATACTGGCATATAGCATTATGTGATGGTGCCACCAACTTGCGGTTGCG
>DATJKB010000175.1:0-2171 GCA_035491875.1 Pyrinomonadaceae bacterium
CTGTTTTGCCGGCCGGCGCAAGCTACACTGTTCTCCCGACGTCGACGGAGTATTCGTTTGCGCCAGTTGACAAGAACTTTCAGGATCTTGGATCCGATCAGACCGCCGACTTCGCGGCAAAGCTCGCGCCTGTGATACTCACAGTGGCAGGGACTGACACGGCAATCGCGCTCGAGTCAACCCTGCTTATTCCGCAACCGTTTTCTCTATTGAGTTCGTTTGCATTAGGTGGGGATGGATACACGCGAATAATGATTTTCGCGAAGAATCTGGAACAGATTGAACCTCCCGTTCAGACATCCCTCGTTGCGGAAGATGCTCAGGGAAACCTGCACCCACTCACTATCGAAAACATTGGTGTCGTGCCGGGAGAAAGTTGGTTGAAGCAAATCAATGTAAAGCTTTCGCCAAGCCTCATAAACGGAGGGTGCGTCAAGCTCCAGATCTCAGCGGCTGGTACAAACAGTAATAAGGCGCGGATCTGCATTGGCAGCGTGTCGCCGTGACTTGCGAAGCCGTTGCTTTGAGAACGTTCTAATAAATAATCGATAGTTCTCTAAGGACTTTCAACACTCGCCGGCTGTGCATCTAGCTTGGCGTCGACTTTCTGTGCTCTCAACATCACAAGAACAAATCAACTTTCCAAGCGCTCAACGAATGTCCGATACGCTTCAGCTTGTCGTCGACTTTGTGTGCTCTCAACACCACAAGAACAAGTCAACGTTAGCTGAAAACCGTTTCAACGGTTTACCTGGAAATAGATTTCGGCGCAGCGTCGGAAGCCGGTAAAACGGTTGCGGAAATTCAACGTCCTGCTGTGACCCCAGGCTAAAGCTCGGGGAGAATGAGAAGTCGAGTCGAGTGTTATTAGGATTTAGGTTGAAGAATTTGCGATACGACCAACCAATCTCTTAATTAATGTGACCAGTTGCGTCGAACTTACGGGCTTGGCAATGTGCATTTGATAGCCCGCGTCGAGCGCACGTTTTCGATCGTCATCGCGGGCATAGGCAGTCAGTGCGGCGGCGGGAGTCGCGCCACCCTGGTCGCGTGGAAGTGATCTTACTTTTCCAATCAAACTGTAACCATCTTCCCCAGGCATCCCGATGTCGCTCATTAAAACATCAGGTCGCCACTCAACCAGTGTCGCCAGGGCTTCACCAGCTGATTCGCAAGCTTTCACTTCCGCACCCATACGCTTAATTACAGTGCTGATGATCTGGCGCGCTTCCGGTTCATCGTCGACCAACAACACGCGCAATCCTTCCAACGTGTGCTTGTCAAAGCCATTGGTCTCGCTGCTTACATGAAGCGGAGCTGGTGTCGGTTCAGGTAGCAGCGGAAACATCGTGGAAAACGTTGCACCTTTGCCTGCTCCGTCGCTGTCGGCCCAAACCGTTCCGCCGTGAAGTTCGACGAGATGTCTGACAATCGCCAGCCCTAAACCCAGGCCTCCGAAGTTGCGCGTCGTAGAACTGTCGGCCTGACGAAAACGATCGAATACACTCGGCAAAAACTCCGATTCAATACCGAGTCCGTTATCGTGTACGGTCACCTTCGCATTCGGGCCCTCTTGTTCGAGTCGTACCTTGATCGAACCGCGATACGGCGTGAACTTCACTGCATTCGATAGTAGATTCCACACGATTTGCTGCAAACGTGCGGGATCTGCCGAGATCGCTCCGAGACCGGGTTGCGCGGAATAATCCAACGTAATCTGTTTTGCATCTGCCGCGGGCCGCACGACATTAATCGCCGCCTGGATCACAGACGAAATATCCAGCGGCCGGACATCGAGATGGAGCTTGCCGGAGACAATTCGCGAAACGTCCAGCAGATCGTCAATCAGTTGCGCTTGAACGCGGGCGTTTCGTTCGATCGCTTCAAGACCCTGATTCAACAAAGCTTCGTCTCGCTCCGGTCCACGAAGTACACATGCCCATCCGAGGAGCGATGTAAGAGGCGTTCGTAACTCGTGTGAAAGCGTCGCGAGAAACTCGTCCTTGATTCGATTCGCAGCTTCAGCCTCAATGCGCGCTCGCTGAGCTCGCAACAACAATTGACCGCGAGCTTCTTCTGAGCGTTGCAGTTCAGCAACGTACGTCGAGAGCTCTTCAACGTGGCGTCGCGCAACGTCCGTTTGAATGGCTGAGGCTTCGATGTTCTTTAGA
>DATJKB010000176.1:0-4922 GCA_035491875.1 Pyrinomonadaceae bacterium
CGCGTTGAATACTCGGCTGCCTCGGAGTACCGCCTCGTCTCCCTTCTTCAGTCCCCATATCAATGCCACCGGAGAGGAGTAAGGGAAAACTAATGCCCCGGTTGCGACACCGCCTGCTGCGAGTGCTGCTGTCCGGTTCGCGCCACTCTGTTTGCCCCTTAGTTCAATCGGTATTTGCGAGCCATCAACACCCACAACGTATTCCAACTCCCATGCAATCATTCCAGCACGTCCAAGTAACCGTGCCGGGTGACTCTTGACAACGTGCGCACGCGCGATGGCGCCACGGTCAATCACCAATACCTTGTTTACATAAACGCGCTTCGTGACCAGAAACGTTATTCGAGTGCCGGGCGGAGAGTTTCGCGATGACGTTGCAGTTGCCGTTTCAACTTCGACAACAGTGCCGGCGGGAATCGTGACCGATAGTGGTCGCGCGATCGGTGGCTCGACGTCCTTAAGTGCCGGCGGACCATTCGGGGCCATCTTCATGGCCACAATTATCGTATCAGGCACTCCGCGCCTACGCAGATCCCGCAATACAGGCGGAAAGATGTCGAAGTTGCAATGAGAGGTCAGGATATTAGCGATGATGACGCCCGGCTTAACGCCGTCTTCCACCATGCGAATCACGTCACTGTTCCGCATCAAGCGCACTGGCGTCCCCGGCTCAGGGGTCGCTTGGCCAAACACCTTGGTCGACACCAGCAAAAGCACGAGCGGAATGAGCACACAATCTGCTTTTCTCACGATGCTCCAATTCCATCGTCCCGTAGGGACGAAATGTTTATAGAACCGCGACCGCTTACATTTAGTCGCCGCTCCTTTAGGAGCGAAATGTTTTGACATTGCGCCCCTCAGGGCGGAACCTGTATCGAGCAGAGGAGCTATAAACATTGCGCGCCTACGGCGCGGAGGTTTTGTGTAAAGCCATGCTGCTCGACAAACAGCGAACTGACACTTCGTGAATTAAAGAGTGGAGCAACCGATATGCCGGGCGCGGATCGCGGTTTTACTTAGTCCTGAAGGCGATTTTGTGTGCGATGTTTAACGACAAGTGCTCGCTGGCGAGCACTTGAAGGAAAAGCAGCAGGAGGAGCAGCAGGAGCGGATACTGGCTTTCCTGCTGCTGCGTGGTGCTCCTGCTCCTGACTTTTTAGTGGTTGTTGATGAAAGACCTGTCCTCACGTCCGGACAGAAGCTGCATCCCGTCTTCCTCAGCCTGCAAAAACCTCACCGCCATAACACCGTACTGCTTCAAGCGTCGGTAAAGTTTGCTCCGATCAATCCCAAGTGCCGCAGCCGTTCGAACCTGATTGCCGCCGAACTGTTGCAGTACCGTAAGGATATAGCGCTTCTCGATCTCAGCGAGAGGAACTGTGTCATTCATATAGGCGGCCAACACCTCTTTCAGGTCGTCGGTTGCCTTCGAAATTGGATTGCACGCCAACTCAGGCGGCAGATCTTCCATATCCAATTCGTCGCCGAGTCCAATGGCGAGAGCGTATTCGATAGCATTCTCCAACTCGCGCACGTTGCCAGGCCAGGGATAAGCCAGAAGTGCACGCATCGCTTGCGGGGTAAAGCGGCGGAGCGGCAATCCGGTCTTTTCGCTCTTAACGTTCAAGAAATACTCAATCAACAAACGAACGTCTTCACCTCGTGAGCAGAGCTCTGGAAGGTGAATTGGCAAAACACGCAGCCGGTAATAAAGATCCGGACGGAATCGGCCGGCCGCGACCGCTTGAGCGAGATCGCAATTCGTTGCAGAAATTATTCTGACATCGATCGCGATATTCGCTCTCGCCCCTATTCGTCGGACCGTCCTTTCCTGTAGAACCCTTAGCAGTTTTGCTTGTGCAGAGAGATTCAGTGCGTCGACTTCGTCAAGGAAGAGCGTTCCGCCGGAGGCTTTCTCGAATAAACCACTTCGATTCTCAGTCGCTCCAGTGAACGTGCCGCGTTGATGTCCGAACAGTTCGGCCTCTATAAGTGTTTCGGGAATTGCAGAGCAGTTCAGATCGACAAACGGCCCGTTGCGCCTCGAACTCATCTCATGAATCGTTCGAGCTGCGACCTCCTTACCGGTACCAGTAGCACCGGTTAATAGAACCGAGGCGTCAGTCGGCGCTACGCGCTGAATGATTGAAAAGAGACGTTGCATGATCGGCGATTGACCGATCATGTCGGGCATAAAACCACGGGATTGATTGGGGTAAGACGTTTCGATGTCGCGGGTTTTTGTAGTGGGCCACGTATCGAGGGCAGTGGGAGTTGCTTGAGACATGGGGGGTAATCGGGACCTGATCAACCACGACGATCTGATTGGGGCGCCAGGCGTGTGGTTGCGTTAAAGCTTCAGGAAGCTCCTTTCCGCATGGATTAATAAAACTACTAATAAGGCCGGAATCGGCAATCTGCGTCGGACACGCACGCACTAAGAAAGCTAAGAATTGACCGCTACAGTTTCTCTTCGCGGGGTTTCATTACTCTTCACGACCGTAACGCTAAAGAGGCTTCGACCTTGTCCGAAAATGAACCCAACTGCTCGATGACGTAACCCCGGATCGGCTATTCCTTGTTCTGAAGATGGCGAACGCCCAGTGCCCAGAATAGATGTTGATGCGGGCTGCGTTGCAACTCTAGCGCCATAACGATCCATGAAACGTTGCAAGCCCCAGATTTAGTTACCTGGCAGAATCCTGCTAACCTTAATAGCAGTCGAATGACAAAGACTCAGACACAAAATGTCCAAAAGCTGGACTACGATTCTAGAAATCGGACACTTGTAAAATACTTCACCACTAACTAATGCCTAGACTCTGTGAAAGATTTCATGCAGGGGTGCGCCGACGGTTCACATCACCAGGTCTGACGAAGTCTCAGTCTCGCTTTCTGCAGGAGGGACCATCGGCATCGAGTGCTCCAGTAGTTCCTCCAACAGCCCGTTCGTCATGTCGAGCATTGTCAGCAGTGGGTGCAACTCAGCATGCGCTGGCTTCTCGGCGATGTAGCTTGAAGCAACGTCACGAGCATACGCGAGCGCAACATAGGCGCGCGCCAGTTTTCGGTTATTGAACTCAGCTCGCATCTCGTTTTCGTTGCTGTCCATATCAGAGCCTCAGACAAACAGGCCTTGCACTACTAGAGCGGTTACCAGCAACCCTCCCAAAATCGTAAACGTCCATTCGGCGTGTGGATTTCGCCCCCCAAAGATTTGACGGCAAATCACCATGCCGCCCTTCCAGCCATCAAGCTGATAGAGTGGCAAAAGATTTCCTACCGCTAAGGCTAGATTGATAAAACCGAAGGTTGTGCCCCACGCCACCAAGCCCAAAAGCAGATTTATGCCGATCCCTGCACCCAAGACTAAGAGTTGTTGGGCCAACGGGCGTCGCTGCAGACCGGCCATATCGATGCGAGTAAATGCGCCCAGGGGTAACGCACGCAGCTGACAATCAACTCCCCAAATCGTCACGCCGACGATTTTTGGACCCCACCCAACACCTGCTTGCAAAACGCGAACGTTCAGCGCGCGCGCGGCGCCCCAATGTCCTATTTCATGCAGAATCATTGCGACAACAAAACTTACCGCCACGCTTATGGTGAATAGAAACATTGGTACCTATTTCTTTGCGAGATAGTTAATGACGCGTTGTTCCAGTTGATGGAACTCGCGCAATTCGACTTGCATGTCAAGAATTATGAACAGGAGCGGGCAGACGATAACCGTTCCTTCAATTGGCCCGACTCCCCGTGTAAAACAAATTACACACAGCAAGGCGAGCGTCAGCACAGCAAGGTAAAGACGTATAAATAGCATCTGCTTGTAACTTCAGATAAACGAGCAATTTGGTAGGAGTTCCAGTGACTTTTGGAGTGCGGTGGCCTGGCACCGCTTTGTTAAGCCTCACGTAGTCACAAGCCGCGAGTAACAAAGCGCTGCCAGGCCACCGCATTCCAAAGAGGTAAGACACAAAAAAAAGCGGCCTCGCTTAAAGAAGCGAAGCCGCTCGCGATTGAGAAGGGGAAGGAGAATTACATTCCCATCCCGCTCATACCACCCATGCCACCTGGCATAGCTGGGCTGCTCTTATCGTCGTCGGGAATCTCCGAAACCATGGCTTCGGTTGTCAGCATTAAGCCGGCAATCGAGGCCGCGTTCTGGAGTGCAGTGCGCGTCACCTTCGCCGGGTCAATGACGCCCGCCTTCACGAGATCCTCGAAGGTTTCGGTTGCCGCGTTGAAGCCCACGTTCTCGTTCTTCTCAGAACGAACGCGCTCGACAACAACTGCGCCTTCCTTGCCAGCGTTCTGGACGATCTGACGAAGCGGCTCTTCTAAAGCACGTCGAACGATATTCACGCCGATTTGCTCATCCGGATCGCCTGTACCATCTTTGCTCGTCTCGAATTTCTCGAGAGCTTTTGCTGCTCTGACGAGTGCGACGCCACCGCCAGGAACGATTCCTTCCTCAACGGCTGCGCGTGTGGCGTGCATGGCATCCTCAACACGAGCCTTCTTTTCTTTCATTTCGGTCTCAGTTGCTGCACCAACCTTGATAACAGCCACGCCACCAACCAGTTTCGCCAGACGCTCCTGGAGCTTCTCGCGATCGTAGTCAGACGTTGTTTCGTCGATCTGAGCTCGCAATGTCTTCACGCGACCTTCGATGTCAGACTGCTTGCCGGCACCTTCAACGATCGTGGTGTTGTCTTTATCAATCGTGACCTTCTTCGCCTTGCCGAGGTCCTCAAGCTTGACGTTTTCGAGCTTGATACCGAGATCTTCGCTGATAACTTTGCCACCGGTCAGAATCGCGATGTCTTCGAGCATTGCCTTGCGACGGTCACCAAAACCAGGAGCCTTCACAGCAGCAATGTTCAGCGTGCCACGCAGTTTGTTAACAACCAATGTTGCCA
>DATJKB010000177.1:0-5558 GCA_035491875.1 Pyrinomonadaceae bacterium
ATAGCCATAACCTCTCCGACCGACTTCATCTGCGTTCCGAGAACATCTTCAGCTTCGCGAAACTTTTCGAAGTCCCATTTGGGGATCTTCGCAACAACATAATCAATCGTCGGTTCGAAGGAGGCAGGTGTTTTCTTCGTAATGTCGTTCGGAATCTCGTCGAGCGTGTAACCGACGGCAAGCTTCGCGGCGATCTTGGCAATCGGAAAGCCTGTCGCCTTCGACGCCAGGGCAGAAGAACGCGAGACACGCGGGTTCATCTCAATCACACGAATCTCGCCGTTGTCAGGATTAACGCCAAACTGAATATTCGACCCACCTGTTTCAACTCCAACCTTGCGAATCACTCGAATCGCCATGTCGCGCATTGTTTGATATTCGCGATCGGTCAGCGTCTGTGCTGGTGCTACGGTGATCGAGTCGCCGGTGTGAACGCCCATCGGATCGAAGTTTTCGATCGAACAAATAATGACGACGTTGTCAGCAAGGTCGCGCATCACCTCCAACTCAAATTCCTTCCAACCGAGAATCGACTCCTCGATGAGAACTTCGTGAATTGGTGAAGCAGCAAGACCACCTCGAATAATGTCTTCAAATTCTTCCGGGTTGTACGCTGTTCCGCCTCCTGTTCCGCCGAGTGTGAAGGAAGGTCTGATGATTGCGGGATAACCGGTCACGGCAACTATCGCCTGCGCTTCGTCCCAGGACTTTGCAAAACCTCCGCGCGGCATCTCCAAACCCTCTTCGTCCATGGCCTTCTTAAACTGAAGTCGATCTTCGGCAACGTTGATCGCTTGGCGATTCGCGCCGATCATTTCGACGCCGTATTCCTCCAGCACGCCGGCGTCAGCGAGAGCGATCGCAAGGTTAAGAGCTGTTTGACCACCAACGGTTGGAAGCAGCGCGTCTGGTCGTTCGCGTCGAATAATCTCAGTCAATGTTTCAAGTGTTAGCGGTTCGATGTAGGTGATGTCCGCTGTTTCGGGGTCAGTCATGATCGTTGCTGGATTGGAATTAACCAGAACGATTTGATAGCCCTCCTGGCGCAAAGCTTTGCAAGCTTGCGTTCCGGAATAATCGAATTCACAGGCTTGGCCGATGACGATGGGACCCGATCCTATTATCAGGATCTTGTGGATGTCTGTGCGTTTTGGCATCTAAAGTGGGTTCAGTATGTTTGGACTTGAATACTGAAGCATTTTACATAACTATGCGCAGGAGTCGAACCGAGGTGTCATCTAATTATGATTTCTTCTGTCCGGTCTCTGCGTCCTCTGCGTCTCCGCGTCCTCCGCGTTTCCCTTGGCGCCGATTGAACACACTCAACGAATTCGAATAATTGAGGAAAACGCAGAGGACGCGGAGATCACACAAAGAAGAGTTACGGACCCCACTTAATGAGGGAAGCAGAATGAAAGCCTGGCCGCTGTTTCTATTGTTCGTTCTCGTTTGTGCGCCGACCGTCATTAGATCTCAAACACCAAAAACCGCAGAGGAATACAACAACCGCGGTTTCGATCGACAGAACAGTGGCGATCACGATGGCGCGATTGACGATTTCACCAAAGCCATCGCTTTAAAGCCAAAGCCGGCAACTCTCGCGACGCTTTACAACAACCGTGCGAATGCGTTCATGAGTAAGAACAACTTCGATGCGGCAATAAGCGACTATTCGAGCGCGATTCAACTACAGCCCGGCGAATACGAAAACTATTACAACCGTGGCGTTGCACTGCATAACAAGAACAGTTTCGACGCCGCGATCGCAGACTTCACAAAAGCCATCGAATTGTTTCCACGTTTTGCGCTTGCTTATAACAACCGCGGGAATGCGCGAAGTGCGAAAAATGATCTCGATGGAGCAATTGCCGACTACACCAAAGCGATCGCGATCTTTCCACAATCACCCGATACCTATTACAACCGCGGCATTGCGTTCCAGGCGAAAGGCAATATGGATGAGGCAATCAAAGATTTCACATCGGTATTGTCGATCAGTCCAGATTTCTATCTGGCGAACGTAAACAGGGCGGTTGCGTTACTCGAGAAGGGTGATCTGGATGGTGCGATTGCAGACTACACGCGGGCGTTGCAGTTCAAAACGGATGATGCCGCGATCTATTACGGGCGAGGCAGCGCGCGACAGAAGAAGAAGGATCTTGATGGTGCTCTCGCTGACTACACAAAGACGATTGAGATTGATCCCAGACACGCGCTTGCATACGCGAATCGTGCAGTTATTAAGACACTTCAACAAAAGCCTGGGGCCACCGAAGATTTCGAAAAGGCTTTTCGGCTGGATCCCTCTTTAAGAGCGACGTACCGTGAGTTTTCCGAGAAGCGCCGTCGCCCATGAAACGGGAATCAAGAACATCCACAGATTACACAGATTTTTATTTCGGATTTGGGATTTCGGATTTCGGATTTCGTGTTTTCGTGTTATTGAGACGATCACCATCTCATCCAAAGTCTGTACCCAAACAAAAACTAAACCTCAATGGGCAGCCTTTCATAACGCGAAATCCGAAATCCGCATTCCGAAATCCGAAATGAAAATCTGTGTAATCTGCGTAATCTGTGGATGTTCTTAGGCTTGGCGTTTCCCGAACTTACGATAATCCTGTCCTTCGATTCGAATCTCGTGGCACATTTCGTATAAGCGACTGCGCAAACGAGACCCAATCCGATCCTCCAGCGTTGTCATCTCACGAATCCGATCGGGGTTTGCTTTTTTACTAAATGTTCTGGCGCCTTCCCATTCTTGCGTGGCAGGAGGTGTGCGCGATTCATCGAGGTAGTTGGTGGTGAAGATCGTGAGCTTCTTGTCGTTGTATCGCTTGTTAATGATTTGATACATCGTGTCGCGCACCCAATCTGTGGGCACCGTCGCACCCAGTTCGTCTAACACCAACACGTCTGCTTCATACACGGGAGCCAACACACGAAGTTCAGAAGTCTGGGAGATGGGATTGTAAGAATCCTGTATCTGTTTTAGCAGCGAACCAAACTCGTAAAAGACCGCGGCAAAACCTTTCGACAAGAGTCCCTTCATTATCGACACTGCCAGGTGAGTTTTGCCGACGCCAGCGGGACCCATAAACAAAAGGCCACGATCCACTGCTGGATAATCCAGCACCAACCGACACGCGTAAAGAAAAGCCTGATCTTGCGAGCTGTTAGGAATGCGCGTGAAATTGTCTAGCGAGCAATCAACGTATCGAGCGGGAATACGAGCCGCTCGAAACATTCTTCCGGAGCGATTTGTTGTCTGGCACGAACACGGACTCGCGCCCTTTTCAGGATCGACTCTCGTTCCCGTCCCGAAACAGATCTCGCACACCGAATCAGGTTCGTTGTTGTTCGTTCGGGAACTATTGATCGAGGGTGCCGTCAGGTTTTCAGACATTTAAGAAAAGGACTTGTTACTGGAAATATCGTTGTGCGCAGATTATAACATCCGTGAGGCTGGTTTCTCAGTGATGGTGCGTGTGTTATATTTTTTCGACTTGATATGGGTTTGCTGCATTCTTTCCTTACCAAAACTGGCCTGATAAAGATCAAAGCGGAACGTCATCCCATTCGCGTTTTTCTTTTAGACGACGACGTTCGCCGGCATCGGTGGTTTGCCAAGCGATTCAAAGGCGACTTCCTCGACATCGCTGACAATGTAGCGCAAGCACAACAGATGTTGGGCGCGGGATCTTACGACGCCATCTTCCTCGATCACGATCTGCATCCGGAGCACTATCACGCTGCCTCGACCGATGACGAGCGAACTGGCTATGCGATTGCACTCTGGTTAGGTGCAAATCCAGAACTTCAACGGGCGTCAACGATCCTCGTGCACACGAGAAATGCCGACGGTGCGATGCGCATGGTTGAGGAACTGCGGCGCTGCGGCCGGACTGCTGAGTACGTTCCCTTCCCGATGCTCGCCGAACGCATTAGAAGTTACTGGCAACGATAGCCGGAAACCACGGCAACACACACTGCCTTCATGGGATTGAAGTAGATTAGAATGAAATCCCTACTACATGATTGGAGGTGATTGAAATGGGTGAGGCACCTGTCATTACCTATCATTACTCAAACGCGCCTGGCATGATCGTGCTCCGTTGGGAGCACTCATTTGAAGATGTGTCCGAATTCATAGCATTGCGCCATCAGCCACCCTATGGTGAACGCGACCTCGTCGAGGTCTTCAGGGTGAACAGTCCCACCGATCAGTTCCCTGACTCTAACCTCGATCCCTCTACAACGTACCACCATTGCGTGGGCGCAGTGTACGAGGGCAGTATTGAATGGTCAGACTGGGTCACCACGACCACGAGGCCTCCTGAGGAGCAGGGTGGTTCAGGATCAACTCAACCATCGACGCCACCACCGCGACCGCTCTCCACACCGGTGCTTACCGCGCGGGCGACTGGAACGAGAAATATTCTTCTCGAGTGGGATTACGACCATGCGGATCGCCTAACGAGCATGGCACTCTATCGCGACGAGGTGTTCCTGTTCGACGGCGCCATACCCGGGAACTTCACAAGCACAAAATTGGATTCAGTGCCTCGCTTCAACACGGAATACACCTACAAGCTTTGCTTCTCGAATCCAGACGAACAAAACAAATGGGGTGAACCGGTAGTGGCGAAACCGCTGCCTGTCGCGCCGACCGCGCCTGCCGATGTAAGCGTTTTTCGGAATCCCGCCAGCAGCGAGTCCTCATCAAGCGGCGCCTTTCTCCTAAGACCGAGGCATACGATGACGATATCCTGGCGGAACACCGATGTGCCCGGTGAGTTCATCACAGTTGAGGGGCTGGATACGTTTCCAGGCGAGGAGGCACATGGAGGCTTGTTATCTACGGGCCCGCAGCAGCGTTGGGTCGAAGCCGCGCGGGTTAGCGCGAAGAATGATCCGACATCTCTAACGATTGATATTCCACTATCCGTAATTTCTTCTACGACTCGACTGACAACTTTCCGCGTATGCGCGGTTGTGCCGGAATTGGGAGACGGCGGCAAGGCGTGTTCGGCTGCGGTCACACTTCAATAGGTGCGGATGTAAGGTACAATATTTTACCGGCGATGGAGTTCGCCTTATAACCACCCGAAGGGTTGATGACTCCTAATCATTTCGATCAGCGCGAGCGAAATGGTTAGGGGTTTCTTTTTTGGAGGGGAAAATATGGGCAAGTTGTTCTTGATCGGTTTGGCCGGATTCATCGGCACGTTAAGCCGCTACTGGATGTCGGGCGTTGTCGCGAGACGCTACGGTGAAACATTTCCGCTGGGTACACTGGCAGTTAACCTAGTCGGTTGTTTTCTTGTAGGCCTGTTGTTTTACACCCTGGAGGAACGCTTTCTAGTAAATCAAACGGCCCGGACGGTCGTCTTGATCGGGTTCTTGGGAGGGTTCACAACCTTTTCTTCTTTTGGAATGCAAACATTCACATTATTAAAGGATGGTGAAGTGGGATTCGCGATTCTAAACATGACGGCTTCGAATTTCGTCGGTCTGCTGTTGGTTTGGGCCGGATATACGGTAGCCAAAGTTCTATA
>DATJKB010000178.1:0-18365 GCA_035491875.1 Pyrinomonadaceae bacterium
TCATCTGCTTCTCAGTGTAAGCGCGAATCGCCGGCTCAAGCTGCGTCTTTTTCAGCGAGTGACGTAAGGTGAGATGGTAGTGTTGACCGACGAGGGAGAACACGAGCGCAACTATGTTGCTCTTGAAAGACATTCGGGGAATGATCCGCTTTATAAAAGGTTTATCCGGAGATAGCAGAACGTTCACTGCAATTTCCAGCCACGGCCCTTTTGGTCCCTGGCGCGGGTGATAGAGTCCCGGCAGTTCCGTCGCCTGGAATGGACCACGAATTCGCGGATCAGAAATGAAGGGAACTAGTCTGATTCTTTCGAGGCCGCGTGTGTGTTCGCGGGGCAAACTGTCAAAAGCTTCTTCTATTTGTTGAAGTGCGTTCTTAGGAAGATTACCTTCGTACTGATTCTCGATACGTATAGCCACAGTGAATGCGTCTTTCTAGCTGATTGATTGGGATTTGGGAACGAGCAACTTTAGGGACAACTGAAGCGGTCGGTCAAGTCAAGCTGGACTGTCGCTCAGGCCCGAACCAGTTCGTTTGCCAGTGCGTGCTTGGTGCTGTCCTGAACCAACTGGTCGCAGAGCCGATCCGAACGTGACTGCTGGGCAGACCGAAAAGACAGGATCAAGTTTGCTCGAGGTTGTTGGAGAGATCGTGAGTAGTCGTAGCCATGTTAAGCAGATGCTTTCAGCGCCGACTGGGCTGGCGAGCCCGAAGAAGTGTGTATGTCTCCCAAAGTACCACCATTCCGCCCAAAGCGGAGCCTTCAGGATTCGCATTCGTCGGGTGTGCATAAGAGACGACCCGCAAAAGCTCCAGGCGCAAACAAACCTCTATCGAGAATCACGCAAAGAGAACCTCTATTCACTGGGTCTGATAATGCATATTATGGCTGAGTGGCTGAGTGGCTGAGTAGGGTTTGCCTTAATGATGCTTGTTAGTGCCCGAGCCTCTGTTTCTATGGTGAAACGGAGGCGGTTCGGCGTTACTGGAGGAACAATGTTAAGGGAGCACTCGCCGCCGAGGTATTGCCTGACCGATCTACGGCTTTCACAGTGAAAATGTTATCAGAATTGCTCTTTCCGTAGACGAAGTCGAAATTTACTCCTGCCGAAGCACCAAGTGGACTTAACACTCCGTCCACATAGATTTCATACTCAATCTCGTCCTGCGAATCGGTTTCGTCAGTGGCCTCGGTCCAGCCGATCCATACCTCACCACCCGTATCGTCACGAACGAGATGCAGATTCGTCGGCACGGTAGGTGGAATTGTGTCACTACTTGGCTCGCAGGTAGCAGTAGCACTGTTGCTGCTGACGAAGTTGCCTGAGAAATCCCCAACCTTGACGACGAAAGTATTCGTTGACCCCGGCGTGAGGTGGCGAATGACCACTGCCAGTTGGCCAGCTGGCGCGCTGGTACCTTGAATGTATTGCGTGAGCGGCGCTCCATTCATTTCGAAGCTGTGGAGGCAGCAATTGAGCGGGAGGTCGTCAGTCGACTTTGTCCAGGTTAATTTCACTTGTGACGGTCCAAGGACGCTGGCTTCAAGCACGGGCGTAGTTGGTGGCGTTGTATCGGGCAGCGTGTTTGCGTTTGCAACGTTACTGTCGCCGGATCGATTGAGGTTGCCATCCACAGCATAGACTACAAAGCTGTAGGGCGTATTAGGGGACAAGAAAGTTGGCTTATACGTAGTCGCAGGTCCATCGACTGTCGCAGTTTGGACGGAAGAAATCTTCAGATTATTCACACGGACTATATAGGAGAAATTTCCCGAGTCAGTGGAAGGTTGCCACGAAAGACTGACGCTCGTCCTCGTTACATCGCTTACGACAAGGTTCGTTGGTGTAGTGGGCGGGGTTCGATCGCCCGTGGGCGGAGGCGTCTTCTTAGACCCCTTTTGGCCGCCCCCGCCTGCTGACGTTGCCGAGCCATTAAAAAGCAGCACCGCCGTTAGAGCTAGTGCCGCAATTCCAATCGCAAAGCGTGAAAAACGTAGAACACCCATCACAGTCCTCCTTTGACGAGCACGCGGCACAACCTCTGGGCGTTCTAATGTGAGAGGGACGGAAGCGACAGACTAACAGATATTACTAATCTCATCTGTTGTTATTGTAAGGTAAGTTCGTTGAGATTTTATGCCCTCTTTGAGGACGACCGGATCGACCTTGGTTGCTCTCCTCGCTGAATATGGTTGGCAAGCAGTGCCACCAGCGCCAAAGCGACGGCGACGGACGCGAACGTCACCGGGTCAGTCGCTGCTGCGGCCCGCCATCCGCTCTTCGACAAGAACGGACATTCGGTCCTTCGGTCAAATTGTTTTTTTGGCGCAAACGCTCTTTCTGAGGCAAAGCCACTTCAGCGGCTGAAGTGACTCGAGGCATTGGGCGGTTAATGTTCAGTGGAAGTCCGGTTACTTTATTCGACTCCCCTCGAGGAACGCCCCTTCATGACGAAAATCGTCATGGTGTAGCGAGGGGTTTGTAAATAAGACCGATGACTATGCCCACGATAGTCCACTGTAAAAAGTAAGCCGCTGCCTGGCCCAGAGCGAGTCTCAGCCCGATGTTCAGGTTCACGTAGTTGTGCAGCACAGTCGCGCAAACCACGAAAATGCCAATGAGAATGCCTAAGCGCGCACCTTTCATAGGTCCCGATCCGCCCTGATGTATCATTGCGAAAATAATGACGACAACCAGGATCGCTGTGAAACTTGCGGCGAATCCAATTGGCATAACACTCATCATTTCTTCCCGAGGTCGAAACACGGCCGGGTACTTGCGGGCTTCATCGAAAAGAGCTGGCACCAGCAAAAGCACTAAGAAGCCGAAGGCAAAGGACGCGACTGTGCCACCCAGCGCCGCCAGCCCGAGACGTGAATAGTTCATTTGCACACTCCTCTACAAATTGCGGATTGAAATCACACTATGGAATTGTCAGTCAACCAAGTCGATTTCTCTGTCCACGGCCTGCTTGAGAGCTTCCGAACAACTCTCGCTACACGTCACAAAGACGATATCCTTTCCTTCTCGCTTGGCTGGCGACTCGCTGGTAACGACGAGACCCTTGATATTGCGATCTCGTTGCGCAAGGAACATTTCGACGACCTTGCCTTCAAGTGCCTGGAGGTCCATATCCGCAGAAGCCTTTGCTCCCACAGCAAAGCATTCTTCATCATCAAGAATCTCGTCCGCACACCATGAGCACGTAAACTCGCTGGCAGCGTCAATCTTTGGCTTATCGCGTTTGCCGAACATTGTAAGCTCTAGTCTACGACTCCGGCGTAAAACCGGGTTCAGCCTGACCTGCGTGTCGACAACAAACTCGTTGCGCTGTTTTATCAGACGCGGTGATCTCCGCTTCGCGTGCTGTGGGTGAAGGCCTCCAAAAGGAGTTGGTCGAAGATCAAAAGCGGTGCTATTTAACGTACTGAGGCTCAAATGGTCAAAGGAAAACCGAGGCTGAAGGTTTTTATAGCCTCTTAGTTGCTTATAAATAGTGCGAGCGATATAAGAATAAAAACTCTCCGCAGGCTGTCTTCCTATCGCTCACTAAGAAGAGGTGTTGAGCTGAACCGAAAGATTCTCGTACTTGTGGTCGTTCTGACGATTCTCGCTGGTGTCCGCGGTCAGCAGCAACAAGCAGATCCAACTTTCGATGCAAGCGTGGCTCGATCTGCCTATACCACGAGTCATCCAAAGGTGCTCTTTGACGAAGCGCATTTCAATTTTCATACGACCACAGGCCGCTATAAACCGTTCGCCAGCTTGATAACGAACGACGGTTATCAGGTTACACCTGACAAACGCACACTTTCGGCAGAATCACTGAGTGGCTTTGATGTACTAGTGATCGCAAATGCCGGAGCCTCACAAGAGAATGCAGCCGATCGCACGAAGCCAGCATTTACCGACGGGGAATGCGACGCCGTGCGCGACTGGGTGCGCAACGGTGGCGCACTGCTGTTAATCGCGGACCATGCGCCGGTTGATGAGAAAAGCGCGTGGGTTTTGGTGGATTAACGTCTTAATCGCCGCGGACTTAAGGCGCTCGTCTTGACACTCGTAAACAGCGACTGCTACTCTACGCGGTCTTTTTGTGCACTAAATTCTTGTCTGTATAAGGAGTTGGCTTGAGTACTGAATCCGGATACCTGTTTACCTCAGAGTCCGTTACTGAGGGACATCCCGATAAAATTTCCGACCAGATTTCTGACGCCGTTCTCGACGCCGCTTTGTCGGTCGACCCCAAGGCTCGTGTAGCGTGCGAAACACTCGTAACGACAGGCTTGGTAGTTGTAGCGGGCGAGATCACGACCGAAGCTGTGATCGACTATTCGCGTGTTGCTCGCGAGACAATTCGCGAGATTGGCTACACGCGTGCGAAGTATGGTTTTGACTCCGAAACCTGCGCAGTGCTTTCCGCACTGGATCGACAATCTCCTGACATCGCAATGGGTGTTGACACAGGCGGTGCCGGAGACCAGGGCTTGATGTTTGGCTTTGCTTGTAATGAAACCCCGGAGTTGATGCCGCTTCCGATTCAGTTGGCCCACATGCTTGCACGCCGGCTTTCTGAAGTTCGCAAATCAGGTGAGCTTCCGTACTTGCGACCCGACGGAAAGTCGCAGGTGACTGTCGAGTATCGCGATGGGCGGCCTTTCAGACTTGAGGCGGTTGTTATCTCATCGCAACACGGCCCAGATGTGAGTAACGAACAGCTGCGTGCAGAGATCGAAGAGAAAGTCATCAAGCACACTGTCTCGTCCGAACTTCTCGACAACAACACCAAGTATCACATCAACCCAACTGGCAGATTTGTCACTGGTGGACCACAAGGCGACGCTGGTCTAACCGGACGAAAGATCATCGTAGACACTTACGGTGGTTACGCCCCCCATGGCGGCGGCGCATTCTCCGGAAAGGATCCGACCAAGGTGGACCGTTCGGCAGCTTACATGGCACGTTACGTGGCAAAGAATATCGTTGCCGCCGGTTTAGCTGATCGCTGCCTGGTCCAGCTGGCCTACGCGATTGGAGTTGCTCAACCTGTCTCAGTGCTGGTGGACACTCATGGTACTGGTCGCATCAGCGAGAGCGCCTTAGCCAAACTGGTGCGCGACAATTTTGAATTAACGCCAGGCGGGATCATCGAAGAATTGAAACTTCGAAGGCCCATCTATAAGGCGACCGCGGCCTATGGCCACTTCGGGCGCAGCGGTGACGGCTTTACCTGGGAGAACACAGATAAAGCTGAAACTCTCCGCGCGCGAGCCGGTATCTAGACGCAATTCACAAACGGATTCTTTTAAAAAGGACTAATAAAAATGAGCGCTACACGTTCGCTTGAATACGACGTGAAAGATATCGATTTGGCAAGCAAGGGCAAGCAGCGCATTGAATGGGCTGAACGCGAGATGCCTGTTCTTCGGCTTATCCGGGAACGCTTCGCCGAAGAGAAACCATTGGATGGTGTGAAGCTCGTTGCCTGTGCGCACATCACAACTGAAACGGCCAATCTCGCGCGTGCGCTGCAAGCTGGTGGCGCCGAATCTATTCTGATTGCCTCCAATCCCCTTTCCACTCAGGACGACGTTGCTGCGTCGCTCGTTTCGGATTGGGGCATTCCAGTATTCGCGATTAAAGGTGAGTCGACTGAGACTTACAATCGTCACGTAAGAACTGCGCTCGATTCGCATCCCGAAATCATCATCGACGACGGCTCGGATGTCGTGGCTACGTTGATTAAAGAACGCGGCAATCAGATCAAAGAACTTATCGGCTCGACAGAAGAGACGACGACCGGTATCCAACGCCTCAAAGCGATGGAAATTGCCGGAGTATTAACGTTTCCGTCGATCGCCGTGAACAACGCGCAAACGAAACACTTCTTCGACAATCGCTACGGCACGGGCCAGTCGACGCTTGACGGGATCATCCGCGCTACGAACATCCTGCTCGCCGGACGAAACCTCGTGGTTGTCGGCTATGGCTGGTGCGGAAAGGGCGTCGCGTTACGCGCGAGAGGAATGGGCGCGAACGTAATCGTCACTGAAATTGATCCCATCAAGGCTGTCGAAGCAGTGATGGATGGTTTCCGCGTCATGCCGATGTCTGAAGCTGCTCCAATAGGCGACATCTTCGTAACGGTCACCGGCAATCGACACGTTATCGATGGGCAGCATTTCGAGAAAATGAAAGACGGCGCGATCGTCTGCAACAGCGGTCACTTCGACCTGGAATTAAATCTCGTCGCACTGAGAGAAATGTCGAGCGAGCCACAAACGATCAGACCATTTGTTGAAGAGTACAAAGTCAAACGCAGCGGAAGCAGAGTTATAGTCTTAGGTGAAGGACGTTTGATTAATCTGGCAGCAGCAGAGGGACACCCGGCAAGCGTGATGGATATGAGCTTTGCAAACCAGGCGCTGTCGGTCGAATATCTCGTCCGAAACAAGGGAATACTTCAACCTGGCGTTCACTTGCTTCCTGCTGAAGTCGATACTGAAATCGCCAGTCTGAAACTGAAAGCGCTGGGTATCTCGATCGATGCGCTGACAGCCGAACAGGTCGAATACATTTCGAGTTGGGAAACAGGAACCTAGGTTCGCACGCGCGAGAGAAAGTAAGTGCCCGCTGCTGTGAAAATCAGCAGCGGGGACCATCCTGCCACCGAGGGACGCAGCAGTCCGTAATTCCCCAACTGCTGAAATCCCCCACCTACTGCCCAATAAGCAACGCTGACTCCGACCGCAATACACAGCGCGATAATAGTTCCCTTCCGGCCGAACGAAAGCGCCAGAGGCATGCCCACGAGAGCCATTATCAACATGGCGAACGGCGCCGCGTACTTTCGTTGCAGCGCAACAGCTAAGGCTGAAACGTCTGAGCCACGTTGCTTCGCTGAGTTCAGATAACTAAGCAGCCCTGACGAACTCAGTTGCGACGGCTTATCAATGGTAGGTCTGAATACAGCCGGCGATTCAACGCGATCGAGTGATACCTCTGGAGCGGTTTGTCGCTCAACCTCGAGATCCTTCAACGAAAGAACCGTGGCCTCATTAATCTTGAGGTGCGAAGGATCGGTCCAACTGCCGGTCTTTCCAGTTGTGACTCTGCTTAAATGGACTGCCTCGGAATCGAGTTCATAGACAGTGGGTTCTGAGAGTGCAGTCGTGTTGTTTTCAAATTCGTACGAGTAAAGTCTGCCGGTTTCCGTGGACGCTAACCACTGCCTACCGGTCCCAGTTGTTGCGCGAGGGTCGCCCCCTTTGATTCGTGAGCGAAGTGCATCCTGTTTGAGGTTTGAAGACGGCATCAAGTGTTCCTGGATCAACCATGACGCACCAGCCATTGCGATTGCGAAGATTAATCCGGGGATCATCAAACGATAAGCGCTCTGTCCGGCTCCCCACCACGCAATTGCTTCGTTCCGACGCGCCAGCAAGGCATAGGTGATGAGAACAGATATCAACATCGTCGCTGGGAACATTTCCACTGAGACCAGTGGTAGTAGAAACAACAGATAACGAGCGACGAGGGAAACGGCGACATCGTTAGCGGCAACAAATCGCCAGAGTTCGAAGAGAGTAAAAATGTTGAAGATGGCTGCGAGGGACGCGAAACAAACCAGGAAACTTACCAACAGTGTTCGAAATAACGTTGCATCAAGCAAACTCGGAAAACCCCACGTACCAGTGCCCACAGTTGGCGAGGATACCGCCGATTCGTCTGACTTTTTAGATTGCTGAGTCCGACGTCCCACTAAGTTGGTCGAGGTGAAGCGACGACGATTCGCGATGAGCAAGATCACACTCAGCAGAATCATCAAGGCGCTGGCCAGCCAGGCGCCGACGAATGGCGACATCGTGCCGGCGCGCGACAGTGATTCGCCAAATAGTGACGCCAGGTAATAGACAATCATCACAACCAGCGACAGCAATACGCCGATGCTCTTTCCGCCGCGTCGTATTCGCAGACCGATTGCGCCTCCGAGCAATGAAAAAACCAGTGGCGCCGCTGAAAGTGCGAGTCGGCGGTGAAGAATCCGTTGCGCTTCCCTGCTCTGCTTTTCGTTATCAGAAGTTGCACGTTCTCGGAGTTCGCCCCACTCAAGTCCGTCGACTGTCATATCACGTTGATTCAATCGTTGGACCAACTCGGCCCGGCCTGTATTAATGGAGATCCTCAGCTGATCGGAGCGCTCAACCACGTAAGACTTCTCGCTTTGCTCGGACACGGGAAACTTCGTTGCCAGAACATCTGTCAAAACCAGTTCTGATTTCTCAGCGGATGAATCGATACGACCTGACTTAGCGGTGAGAATCTCTGTCGAATTATCATTCAGTTGAGTGAAGATAAAAACGCGTCCCCAGCTTCCGAGTGTTTTGTCGCCGTCGCGCACGTAGATCACATAACGTGGCAGAGTGCTAAAGGTGCGTGGCTCGACAGGTGAATCCAGTTTGGCGAGCGCGCCTTGTAGCGCTGCTCGCTCGAGATCCCTTGCCGCTCGGGGTGCTTCTTTTAATTGGATGTACGTAGCTGCCGCGCCAAGCACCAGGCCGACAACTAAGGCCGGCCACAACATCGTCCACGAACCGACACCAGCCGCTCGCATCGCGACAATCTCGCTGTCTGTGCCCATTCTCGAATAACCGATGATGATGCCAGCCAGGGTGGCGATGGGAATGGTGAAGATCAAGACTCCCGGGAGCAGAGCCGCTCCAATCTGTCCGAGCAGCGCGACAGGTAGTTCAGCATACAGAATAATCTCGGCGAAACGCGCCGCCTGTTGCGAAAACAACACTGCGGTCAGTAAGACGAGCGAAAGAACGACGTAGGGGAGCATGGCCGCGACGATATAGCGCGGCAAGAGCATTTTTCGAAAGTTAAAGTTAAACCTCAAAGGATGAGCTTCAAGTTTATTGTACGAATGTCGGCCGAACCCTCGGTACGCGTTCGAGCACTCTAGCGATAAGTTGATGCGTCAGTTCCGCCATCTCACGCTTTGTTTCTTTCGTTGTGGTGCGCGTCTCCTCGGCAAACTCTATGGGTGGCAACTTTTCGGCAGTACGCAACTGTGCATGTAGGCTTTTTGAAATTGCACGACCTTCGCGGCAGCCTCCACACCTCAGCCCCAAGTCTCTTCCGAGATAAACAGATTCTTCCGCATTGAACGCTCGGTGACAATCAGCACAACGCCTCAGATCTGGAAGAAAGCCCTCAATCTTCAAAATCCACACCTCAAAGTAGCGAAGAATTGTCTGAAGATCTTCCGGATATGAGGCGATAGCTGCAAGGCACGCAGTTGTCATTCGGAACAGCGTGTCGTTCACCTGGTGCGGAGGGGAGAATTCGATCAGGAGATCGCCAATGTATGCGAGTCCGGTAAGGATTACCGCATCAGACGAAAGGTTAAAGTGAGATCTCAGGATCTCCGTTTGCCTGAATGAGACGAGCTCCTGATTCTCTTTCTGGTAGTAAGTCAGATTTATGAGAGTGAATGGCTCAAGTGAAGCACCGAATCGGTTCCTCAGCTTACGACAACCTTTTGCTACCCCACGAATGAGGCCGTGTGATCGACTGAGGCAAACGACAATCTTGTCGGCTTCTGCCAGGTTGTAGGTGCGGAGAATGAGGGCTTCAGTCTCGATTAACGCCATCGGTTGAAATGCGGAAGCGCAATGCGAGTTACGGAATAAAGTAAAGAAGCCAGCCAAGCACGAGGCCAATTACCATGAATTCGGCAAATACTTTTAGCCCATAAAGCCACCGTTCTTGTGTGGTGTCCTTTGCTACGGCGCCAAATACTATCGAAGCCAGTGCAGCGAATAGCATCATTACGAGGAAGTGTCTCAAGGCCTCCTCCTGACTGCGATGTCGAAAGCGTCGAGCACCGTCAAATAATTCAAGAGGCCCGCAATCAACAGAAAAGTGTTCCCATACTCGTATGTAGCTCGGGCGGCCTGCTGAGGATCGTCAGAGAACCCAATACTAAACAGCAGGCAGAACAAATAAAGAACCCCACTGCCTAGATTCGCGATCATTGGGGGTATTTGCAGCAGCGCAGAAGATCCCTGCCCAGTCGACAAGCTGAACATGTGTCCGCCCATTGCCAGTCCGACCATGAAGCTCACCCAAACGGAGCCACCCATCAGTGCTGCACGTCCCCATTTCCTTAACCACAGATGCCCCGCACCTGGAACGAACCAGGCCACGATACCGATGAGCCACTCAGTCCCCGATGGTTCCTCCGCGGGTTCAATTGCCATTCTTTCAGTTTTGACCAACTACTCCTCCATCAAACGAATGATTAAAGTTTTACCTTAGACCGTTGCTCTATTCAAACTGACCTCACGAAAAGCTAAACATCAACGTGAGGGGTCGGCGTCTCGACCTTTGAGGCGCTCCCTTAAGTTTGCGACAAGCAGTCTTCACTCAATACATCAAGTAGGACTCGCGAACTCGTCGAAACTGATCCAGTTCTGTCTGCCAGCTTGCTTCGATTTCGACAAGGCTCAACCCTTGTTCGAACGCTTTCCGCGTTTTGTCTGTTCCTGCGATTACATCGAACGGGTTCTTATCGTAGACATATTCGTATGGTGGTTCTTTCCAGCGAAAACTATCGGGGTACATATCGAACGCTAACTTCGCCATAGCAACGCCCGCCAACACTGGCTCGAATATATCGCGGTCGAGCACGTGAACCTGCACGCCGCCGCAAGTAACACCCCCGTGCTTTTGAAATGTTGGTTGAAACCCGCATGCTCTAAAGAAGACGCCAGGAAGCGACAGTCCATTCAACGCAGCAGCGTAGTCTTCAGCATCGATATAAGGCGCGCCGATCAATTCAAATGGACGCGTAGTTCCCCGCCCTTCTGAGATTTGTGTTCCTTCGAAGTGCACCGTTCCAGGGAAAACAGTTGCTGAATCTAACGTTGGCATGTTAGGCGAAGGCAGTACCCACGGTGCATCAGTCTGATCGTGCCAGAACTTGCGTTGCCATCCCTTCATCGTCAGCACTTCAAGATCGCAGCCTATTTGGAAGTGACGATTGAATAGTTGTGCTAGTTCACCGACCGTCATTCCGTGTCTAGTAGGTATTGCATACTGGCCGACAAACGACGCAAACTCAGGTTCAAGCACATTCCCTGAAACGTGCGCGCCGGAGATTGGATTGGGCCGATCACAAACAACTACACGCTTGCCAAGGCGCTTCGCAGTTCGCATGCAGTTCGCGAGTGTGTAGACAAACGTGTAAATTCGGCAGCCCACATCTTGCATGTCGAAAATCAACGTGTCGACATCTGAGAGCATTTCATCCGTAGGCTCGCGTGTTTCACTGTAGAGTGAATAAACCGGCAAGCCTGTGTTTCGATCGTGTGCATGCGCGGTCTCAATCATGTTGTCCTGAACGTCGCCACGAATCCCGTGCTGCGGACCGAAAAGCACACGCAAGTCGATGTCAGGATGTGAGTGCAAGAGGTCGGCGGCATGACGGTAGTTGTGATCGACCGATGCCTGGTTACAGATGAATCCGACGCGCGCGCCCTTCACAATCGCGACGTCGTCTTCAAGTAATCTCTCAAGTCCGAGCTTGACCGGGCTCAAGGCCTTCGCAGCCATCGATGCCATTGATGAGTTCTCTCCGCTCTGTTTTGTTAAAGGAAAACTTGAAGTGCTAGCCACAAAGAACTGATCCGCCGTTGACATTCAATACTTCTCCTGTGATGTGATTTGCCCACTTGGTACAGAGAAAGACGATGGGCCCAGCTATTTCTTGAGCAGTAGCCGGCCGACCAAGGGGGATGGTGTTGATGATGCTTTGCCTACGCTCTTTATCGGCGAAGGCGTTCGTGCTCATTTCCGTATCGACCCAGCCGGGCGCTACACAGTTAACGTTGATTCCAAATTTCGCCAACTCAGTCGATAGCGACTTCGTGAACGAAATCTGTCCTCCCTTTGAAGCGGCATAATTTGAAACGTTAGCTTCGCCTCGCTGGCCGGCGGTCGAACTAACGATGACGATGCGTCCAAACTTTTGTTCCTTCATGATTGGCACCGCCGCGCGGCACACAGTCCAGGTGCCTTTGAGATTTGTATCAATCGTTTCATCCCAAAGCTCTTCAGAGATTGATTCGACAGGATTCCCTTCCCAAATTCCCGCATTGCAGATCAAGAAATCGATTCGCTTAAAACGCTGAAGTGTTTCCTGAACTAAATGGTCCGCGTCCCGAACGTTCGCAACGTTTGCTTTAACTGAGACGGCGCCCACTTGTTTGCTCTCCGCGAAAGCCACCGCTTGGGCTGCGCTATGGTCATCGTTGCGATAGTTGATCGCCAAGTGCGTACCATGGCTCGCGAAGAGTTCCACTACAGCTCTGCCGATTCCCCTTGAGCCCCCCGTTACCAGTGCGACGCGGCCGCTAAGTTCCAGATCATCCCGGAGCAATCTCGTTAAGTTCCCTTCTCCGTCAGCTTGCGGATGAAACCGCCGCTGGTCGTTTCCTGTTTTCGGTTACCTGCCTGACAAAGTGACGAAATATCGCCTGCGAGAACTCGTCATTCTCCCACCCCAGCTCCGGATGCCACTGCACGGCCATCACAAATGGTTCCGCCCCAGGGTCTTCAAACGCTTCGACCAATCCATCGGTGGACCAGGCAGTCGCGATAAGATCCCTGCCAATTACTTCGATTGTTTGATGATGATGACTGTTAACGGATTGCTGCTCGGCTCCCGCAAGCTTTTCCAAAATACTTCCCGGCAGTAACTTCACGGAATGCGATCGACGGTCGCGCGGAGATCCCTGCTCATGTTTAATGGCATCAGGTACCTGCGACTCGATGTCTTGAATAAGCGTGCCGCCTCGATAGACATTGAGTATTTGCATTCCAAAACAGATCGCGAAAATAGGAATGCCCTTCTTCTCCGCCGCCGCAATAATAAGTAGATCTGTCTCGTCTTTGATCGGATGGACCGTTCCCAACCGCCGCTGTGGCTCCCGGCCGTAACGTTGTGGATCGACATCTGAATCACTGCCCGGTAACAGAATGCCGTCTAAGCTTTCGACTGCTGCATTCACATAATCAGCGTTTGGGATCAAACTGATGTGCAGTGGAACTGCGCCGGCGGCTTCCAACGCCTCGCTGTAAAAACGAGAAAGATAAAAGCGGTCTGTTGGAGCTTCGATACGCATCGGGATGCCGATGCGAGGTCTGTTGTTCATGTAGGTGCTCATTGACGTTGGCCCGTAAGGCGAGAGCTATATTAACCTAACTCGGTTAAATCCCGCTCTTGGCGGTTGATGAGAACACGACGCGCTTGTTGCGCGTTTGATTGGTTCGGTAATCCTTCGAAACTCGGCAATTGGCATCGCAATACTTCTCAAGAGCTCGCCTTGACTTACGTTGAAACGAATTCCTATAGTGCTAACCACAGAAACATGCAGCATCAATCCCCGAAATTCCGTAGCACAACTGTTCTATTAGTGCGGAAAGACGCACAAGTCGCGCTCGCCGGAGACGGTCAAGTCACGATGGGCGAAACGGTGATGAAGGCAAGTGCCAAAAAGGTGCGTCGCCTTTACAACGACCGCATTATAGCTGGCTTTGCTGGAGCAACTGGTGATGCGTTCTCGCTGTTGACGCGTTTTGAAAGCAAACTCGAACAGTATCATGGCAATCTCGAGCGTGCGGCAATCGAGTTGAGTAAAGAGTGGCGCACCGACAAATTACTGCGCCACCTCGAGGCACTTCTCATAGTAGCGGATAACAAAAGCTCATTTCTGCTTTCCGGAAACGGAGACGTGATTGCTCCCGATGAAGGAGTGTTGGCCATCGGGTCCGGTGGCTCATACGCACTCGCGGCCGCGCGAGCTTTGCTGAAGCATACCGATCTCAGTGCGCGCGAAATAGCGGTTGAAGGTTTACGCATTGCCGGCGAAATCTGCATCTATTCCAACCAAAATATTGTTGTTGAAGAGTTATAGAAAGACTTGAGCACACCGATGGTGATTTATCTACAGGGCGACGTCGATGAAGAAGCAAAACTCGATGAGATGTCGCCTCGTCAAATCGTAGCCGAACTCGACAAACACGTCATTGGTCAGCGCAATGCGAAACGCGCCGTGGCGATCGCGCTACGTAATCGAGTTAGACGACAGAAGCTGGCGCCTGAAATGGCTGTCGACGTGATGCCCAAAAACATCATCATGATCGGCTCCACCGGCGTCGGAAAAACTGAGATTGCTAGACGGCTCGCGCGGATGTCTAATTCTCCGTTTCTGAAAGTCGAAGCTTCTAAGTTCACTGAAGTTGGTTATGTTGGTCGCGACGTTGAGAGCATGATTCGCGATCTCACCGAGATTTCAGTCGAGATGACGCGGCAGGAAAAGAGCGACGAGATTGCTGAGAAGGCTGAGTTGAATGTCGAGGAGCGAATTCTCGACCTGTTGCTACCACCGCCACGCTCTGCTTCGAGCTTTTTTGATTACGATGCTGACTCTGGCGACGAGACCACGACCGATCTCGACAAGCCCGAGCGCGACGAACAGTTTCAAAAGACCAGGGAGAAACTTCGTACGCAACTTCGCAGCGGTAAGCTTGATAATCGACTCGTCGAGTTAGAGGTGCGCGAGAAGAGTTTCCCCGTGATCGAGCTCGCCGGGCCACAGGGCGTGGAAGAGATGGGCATCAACATGAAGGATATGTTGGGCAACATGTTTCAAGGACGGACGAAGCGACGCAAGATGCGCGTTGACGAGGCGACGGAGTATCTGATGCAGGAGGAGGAGGAGCGCCTCATCGACATGGACCAGGTTGCGCGTGCTGCAATTGAACGTGTTGAGAACTCCGGGATCATCTTCTTAGACGAAATCGACAAGATCGCTGGTCGTGAATCGGGTCATGGTCCAGATGTTTCTCGCGAAGGCGTCCAACGTGACATTCTGCCTATTGTCGAAGGCACAACAGTTAACAGTCGTTACGGAATGGTTCGTACGGATCACATCCTGTTTATCGCAGCGGGCGCATTTCATGTCTCTAAACCTTCGGATCTAATCCCGGAGCTTCAGGGACGTTTTCCGATTCGCGTTGAGCTTGAGTCGCTGACTGTCGAAGACTTCAAACGCATCCTAACTGAGCCCCGGAATGCGTTGATTAAACAGTATCAGGCGATGATGGAAACCGAAGGAGTAAGCATCGAGTTTACATCGGACGCGATTGATTCAATTGCCAGCTTTGCAATGCAGGTCAACGAGCAAACTGAAAACATCGGCGCTCGTCGTTTGCAAACGATAATGGAAAAGCTTTTGGAGGAGATCAGTTTTGAAGGGCCTGATCTTGAACCAAAGTCGCAAAGGGTTGATGCCAGGTATGTCGAGAACATGCTTTCTGAAACTGTGAAAGATCAGGACTTGAGCCGGTATATTCTGTGAAGACCTCGCAAAGCCACCGCACCCTCAAAGCTAATAAGCCCTTGGTCCCGTTTACGTATTTCTCTTTCAGTCTCCGTGCAGCCTCAGTGCTCTCTGTGTCTCTGTGGTGGAAAGCATCCAGTCAACATTCACCACAGAGACGCAGAGGACGCAGAGGTTGCACAGAGAAGAAACGGATTAGCACCGTACCAAGCACTGTTCTCATCGCGGCGCTGATAGTTACTCTTTCAGCGTGCGGTAAGCGACGTGCGCCGTCGCCTCCTGTCGAAAGGGTTCAACAACGAACCGAGTCGCTGTCTGGAGCACAACAGGGCAATCAAGTGATCTTGAGTTGGCCCGCGCCAACTCGAAACGCGCCGGACATCAGCGTTCAAAGCATCAGACGTATCGACGTCTATCGTCTTGCTGAGAAGCCTGGCACACCGCTGGGACTGACGGAGGAGGAGTTCGCAGCGCGCTCGACGTTAATAGGTTCCGTAACCTACGAACAAATTCAGAATGCCGGCGAGAATCTGATATACACGGACACGCTCGAACTCGCAGGGCAACCTACACGGCTGCGTTACGCCATCAGATACGTCAACGCTTCAGGCCAACGCGCCGCTTTTTCGAACTTCCTTTCGATTGAGCCAGCTGCACGCATCGCGCAACCGCCCGTTCTGCAAAACACGACGACCACCGAGGATGCCATAACACTCTCGTGGCAGCCGCCGACAACGAACATCGATGGCTCAACTCCGGTTAATCTTCTTGGTTACAACGTGTACCGGTTGGATGAGACGCAAACTGAACCCGCCCAAACGCCGATAAATTCGCAGCTTGTTTCGGCGACGCAATATGCTGATAAGACTTTCAAGTTCGGAACCAACTATCGCTACATTGTTCGCAGTGTTTCGCTTGGGACAGAAGGTGCGCAAGTAGAAAGCCTGAATTCGAATTCATTAGCCGTCGAGCCGCGCGATACCTTTGCTCCTTCAGCGCCGGCGACTCCGAGTGTGGCAGCTGCGCCAGGCCGGCTCTCGATCTTCTTTGCGGCGAATCCCGAGTCGGACATCGCCGGCTATAACATCTATCGTTCGACTGATCCGAATCTACCGAAGGGATCCTGGACCAAACTAAACCCGACGCTCCTGACACGAACTACATTCCAGGATGAAAGGGTCGAGGCTGGTCAAAAGTACTACTACTACATAACAGCGGTAGATCACGTCGGTAATGTGAGTCAACCATCTGAAGTCGTCTCGGAGACGGTGCCCTAGAAAATGAAACTTGGTCGCATAACACATCGTGCATTAGATGGACCACGATACGCAGTAGTCGAAGGTTCCAGTGTTCATCCGCTTTCCAACGCAGCTTTTCCGTTAGACAAAACTGCGAGGAGTGCCCAGGGCCTGTCACTTGATGAAGTGACGCTGTTGGCGCCGGTCCAACCTTCGAAGATTGTTTGTGTTGGGCGGAACTATCGTGAGCATGCCGCCGAGTTGGGCAACAAGATGCCTGATGAGCCGCTTCTCTTTCTCAAAGCGCCTTCATCGATCATTGCATCCGGCGATCGCATTGAGCTACCGAAGCAATCACAGCAAGTCGAACACGAAGGAGAGCTTGGTGTTGTTATTGGTCAACGAGCACGCAATCTCACCGAAGATGAAGACCCGCTCAGCTATGTGTTTGGCTACACGTGCGTGAATGATGTCACCGCGCGCGACTTACAACGAAAAGATGTGCAGTTCACTCGCGGGAAGTCGTTCGACACGTTCTGTCCTGCAGGGCCCTGGATCGTTGATGATCTGGATCCGACAAGCGCCACCGTCATTACACGCGTTAATGGTGAAGTAAAACAGCAAGGCAACACACGCGACATGGCTTTTTCCGTCGCTTATCTAATAAGGTATATAGCCGCCATTATGACTTTGTACCCCGGGGATTTGATTGCGACCGGAACGCCCGCCGGTGTGTCGCGCTTAAAGCATGGCGACACCGTGGAAGTCGAAGTTTCAAATATCGGAACACTGCGCAATCCCGTCTCTGAACATTAAGGAGCAGTTATGAAGTTTTTTATTGATACCGCAAGTCTTAAAGAAATACGTGAAGCAGCAGCGTTGGGAATTGCTGACGGCGTGACCACGAACCCCTCTTTGATCGCAAAGGAAGGCGATGTCGATTTCAAACAACACATCGCTGCGATTTGCGAGATCGTTCAGGGCCCGGTTTCAGCTGAAGTGACAAGCCAGGACAAAGACGGAATGGTTCGAGAAGGATTGGAGTATTCGAAGATTGCGCCGAATGTCGTTGTCAAGTGTCCCTTGACGCGTGATGGTTTGAAAGCCACTCGCGAGCTTTCTGATCAGGGTATTCGCGTCAATGTAACGCTGTGCTTCTCAGCCGCGCAGGCCATCCTGGCCGCAAAAGCGGGCGCGTCATTTATCAGTCCATTCCTCGGCCGGCTCGACGACATCGGCGAGAATGGCTTGTATCTGCTTCAGAACATTATTGAGATTTATCAAAACTACACCTGGAAGACTGAAGTGTTGGCCGCGAGCCTGCGCCATCCAATTCACGTAATCGAGGCCGCACGTCTGGGTGCCGACATCGCAACCATGCCTTTTAAAGTAATAGATCAATTGTTCAATCACCCGTTGACAGAAAAGGGCCAGGCGCAATTTCTTGCCGATTGGGCGAAGAGCGGAAGGAAGTAACTAATCGATCAACAAGGCACCATCGTTGTGGTCGTCTGCAAGTTTGATGGAGCTGAGCACCGCCGGTGGTCAGCTCGACTTATTGAGAAGGTTGACTCGCTGATAGTGCTCGATGCTAAGTTCGAAGAGCACATCGAACACGATCTGCTTGGGACAATACCAATAGGCACTCTCAGTACTGAGTATTATTGGCTCGATCGTTGGTACAACGTCTTTCGTTTTCGCGATGCTGATCTG
>DATJKB010000179.1:0-2932 GCA_035491875.1 Pyrinomonadaceae bacterium
TGGAGTGGGAGAATTCAGTAGTGAGTGGACGCCTAGAAGTTTAATGCATCCGCACTGGACCAAATTCCTACTTCAATCAATTGCATCGCACGGCTCAACATTAACCGCGCTACTTCCGGGAACTCGGGAGAAGTTCCCGGAGACGCTTGGGTCTTCTGCGGGAACTGAGAATGGTTCCCACTTACTAACTTCGTTTCTCAAATCTCATGACGACGTTGGGGCACCGCCGACAACCAATCTAGCTTCAGTTCAGAAAATCGATCGTGGGAGTGCGCTAACTTTTGTCGGGGCGCTTTGTCGCCAACGCGGCGCGAGGGTCATCGCACTCCAAGGAGCTCGAAGTGACTTGTTTGCCGATGCTTTCCATATCCCGACGCGGGATGCTCTCGGTTTTTTCGCCACTCCGACCGTCAGATAATATTTTTGTTGCGGATATCTTACAACGGAGTCTTATGCCGATTTATTAGGCAGAATCCTGCCTTTTTTTTTGGAAGGGATCTGGCAGAGTTCTGCCAGCAAGCTTTGCTGCTGCAGCTCGCTAAAGTTTGAGTATCAGTGACGTGCGTAACTTGTGACGTGCTGGTTCGCGCTCGTTCGCAACTCTAGCGCGGCATCTTAGCCAGACCGTGACGGAAGGCGTAGATGATTAGTTCAAGTCGATCTGAAACTTCGAGCTTAGAAAAAACTGAGCTGAGGTGGTGGGTCACCGTTGTCTCGCTTATAAACAGTCGTTCGGCAATCTGTTTGTTCTTCAGGCCTTCGCCGACAAGTCCTATAACCTCGCGCTCTCTCGATGTTAACGCCTCCATCTTCGAAACTTCCGGATCTATGTGGTCCGGCTTGCTGAATTCCTGGATCACCATCCCCATCATTGAACGATCGATCCAAACTTCACCATCATTTACTTTCTTAATCGCCTTCAGCAACAAATCAGCCGCGTGCTCCTTCAGGACAATTCCCATCGCACCCTTTCGAATAGCCGCACGATGTGCATCGGGATTGAGTACGCCAGTGAGAATTAGAACTCGCGTTTTCGGACTCTCCTCTCGTAATGTGGGGAGCAGAGTCAATCCGTCTTCCTCTCCCAAAACAAGATCCAGAATGATGATGTCAGGGGTCTCTTTAGCGAGTTGCTCAAAAGCTTCCGCAGAGTTTCCAGCCATTGCCACGACCTTCATCGTGAAGTCTTGCTCAATGAGCATGCGCAGGCCCGCGCGGATGACCGCGTGGTCATCGATAATCATGATGCGGATCTGCTTTGTCATGGTCGGTAGAGTACTCTTTGGAGTGCGGCGACCTGTCGCCGCTTTGTGTTGCTGTCGAATTCGGACTACCAAAGCGGTGACAGGTCACCGCACTCCAAAGAGGAGCAGAGGTTACAGTGGTATTGAAACTCTGACCACTGTGTAGTTGTTTTCGTCGACGGTAACTTCTGTCTCGCCGCCCAGCAGTTCAGCCCGCTCTGCGATTGATCGAGGTCTGAACAACCGGGGATCAGCATGGCCATCGCCGTTGCTCCCGGCAGGTTGCGGACGACGGTTTTTGATTTCTAGTATAAGGTGCCCGTCCAGACAAGCCATGTGAATACTCGCGTCATCGCAAAGTGCATGTCGCCGAACATTGCTTAAACCCTCCGCGACGATTTGAAACAGCTCTGCCGAGACTCGATCGTTAACTTCGATCTTTCCGGTGCTCTGCACGTGTACTTTTATTCCAGTCACCGCACTAAATCTTCCTGCATACCGCTGAATGGATGGCAATAGCACGTCGTGTCGTTTCTCGTTCGCGCGCAGACCCCAAACATACCGCCTCATCTCAGCTAATTCATGGTTCGTCAGATCCAACAACTCCTCAACGTTTTCGAGAATGCCCGTATTGCCTGATTGAAGTTTGCGTGCCAGCGCTGAGATCCCAAGTTGAAGACCGAGGTAAGGTTGAATCACGCTGTCGTGAATGTCGCGAGCGATACGGCGCCGCTCCTGCTCAGCCGCATCGGAAGCAAGATTGTCGACGAGCTGCACGTTCTCCATTAGGAGGGTCACGTGATCCATCAACTGCAGAAGAAAATCCATTGCCGACTCGTCAAATGTTTCCGACGTGCCGATGATATAGAGCCAGCCGATCGTTTCTTTCCGCCGCAAAACAGGCAGGCTAAGAAACTGGTCAGTCTCGAGCGCGCTGGCAACCGCATTTGCTTTTGCTGGATCTCCCGCGCGCGTTTGTCTTGTGTTTAAGTCAAACAGGGAAACGCGCGGCCGGCCATTGTCGCGGTACATAACAGCGTCGCGTTTCACCTGGGGGATAAATAGTTCCGCATCTTCCTTCGTAATCTGTGGTGCAGACGCTCCCGTCGAATGTGCACCACGACGCACTCGATACATCTGGTATGAGTCGGTTTGATTCGGTCTTGACTGGATGATCAGTAGACAAGCATTCGCGCCGTAAAACGATCTCAAGCGGTCCAGTATTGCACTTAGAATTCGATCTATTCCAAATCGCGGATTTGAAACAACTGTTATTTCTTTGAGCAGTTGAAGCCGATCTCTCAATTGGATTTTGAACCCGCCCCACCTCGAGATCATGTATCCGAGAATCAAGAGCTGCATCGAACGAATGAGGAACCGATTTAGTTCGAACGCCGGCTCGCGAGGTGCGGTAAGAAGCGCAACCAGGATGAACGAGATTGCAGAAACGAGCGTTAAGCGCAGTCCTGTTTTCAAGCCCCAACCAAAAGATCCCGTCAAGATCGCAAAGAAAAAGAAGGTAAAGAAGATACTGTTATTGCCACCGCTAAGTGCGATGAGCCCGAGGTACCATGCAACGTCGAGCCAGTGCATGATGCTCACTGGAATAAGATCGCTGCGCGTGAGCGACAGAATCAAAAACGCAATACTGTAAACCGTGTATAGCGCGAGAGTCGCAAAGGTGAGAC
>DATJKB010000180.1:0-2927 GCA_035491875.1 Pyrinomonadaceae bacterium
TTGATTGTCGGTTTTGAAACAGCCGACGACGCGGGTGTATACCGCCTCCGCGACGACCTCGCACTCGTCCAAACTTTGGACTTCTTTACACCAATCGTTGATGAACCGTTTGACTACGGTCGCATAGCCGCGCTGAATTCAATTAACGACGTTTGGGCCATGGCAGGAACACCAATCACAGCCATGGCCATCACCTGCTTTCCAAAAAAGGGCGTCGATCCGGCGATACTCGCTGAGATCATGCAAGGTGGATTGCAGACTCTTAACGAGTATGGAGTGACACTGGTTGGCGGCCACAGCGTCGATAACCAGCAGATTATGTTTGGGTATTCAGTGACTGGATTGATTCACCCAGACCAGGTCGCAAGGAATTCAGGCGCTCGGGTTGGCGATGTACTGATCCTTACTAAGCCAATAGGCACGGGAGTTATCTCAACAGGAATTAAGTTTGGTAAGGTCAGTCACGTGATTACGAGGCATTCCGTTGAAACAATGCTGACGCCAGGCAAATACGCAGCAGAAGCGATGCGCGAGTTTCATGTGAAAGCTGCGACCGACATCACGGGCTTCGCGCTTCTCGGCCATGCCTGGGAGATGGCATGCGCTAGTAAAGTGACGATCGAGATCGAGGCCGAGGCGGTACCACTCCTGGAAGGCGCTTTGGAACTGGCGACCTTCAACTTGTTGACCAGCGGCGACAAGACGAATCGCGAATACATTGGAGCGGACATCGCGATTGCTGACTCAGTCGACGTTAATCTATTGAAGTTATTGTTTGATCCCCAAACAGCTGGGGGAATGCTGATCTCGATCACTGCCAATCGCGCGGAGGAATTGCTTGCGAGATTGAAAGAGAACTACCCTAAGGCCTCAGTGATTGGTCGAGTGGCCGAAAGAGGATCCAGTTCGATTGTCGTGAGGTAATGAAAGCATCCACAGATTACGCAGATTACAAGATTAGGAATTTAGAAAGCGACGTTGAGTGATGCGGTCAATGAGAACCCGATAATTCAACGTCGCTTTTTAGTTTCTAATCTGTGTAATCTGCGTAATCTGTGGATATTCTTTGGTTTGCATGGATATTCTTTTGGTTGAGCGAGTATCATTAGTTCATCCCAACTGGAGTTTTGCCAATGGTCTTAACTGAGCGCGGAGTGTCTCGCAGCAAAGCGCTTTCAATCATCGATCTCTATAAACACGTCCGCGCCCGCACTATGGAAATCGTTGCGCCGCTCGAGATCGAAGACTACGTCATCCAGACCGCGGAATTCATGAGTCCGCCACGTTGGCATATCGGTCACACGTCCTGGTTCTTCGAAACTGTTCTTCAAGCTCATAAGCCGAACTACCAAATCTATTCGGAAGATTTTCTGTTCTACTTCAATTCTTACTACGAAGGCTTTGGTGCTCGAATCGAAAGGCCAAAACGCGGGACGAAATCACGACCCACCGTTCGTGAGACAGTCGCGTACCGAAATCACATTGACGAACATATGCTGCGCTTTCTTGAGTCTATCGATGACCGTAGCGATGTCTTATCACTCGTGAGGCTCGGTCTTGAACACGAAATGCAGCATCAGGAGTTGCTGGTCTACGACATCAAGCATCTCCTTTGCGATCAGTTTAACGCGCCAGTTAAGCCCATCCTGCAATCGGTTGTGAAGGTAGAAGGAATGGCGGAGATTGAAGGCGGGTTGTTTTGGCTCGGGTACATATCAAGGGAAGAAAGCGGCGACAGGTCGCCGCACTCCAAATTTGCGTTTGATAACGAAAAGCCAGCGCATCAAGTCTTTCTACAAGATTTCACCATCGACAAAGCTCCAGTTAGCAACGGCGCCTATCTCGAATTCATTCGCGACGGTGGATACCAGAACTTTCGCTGGTGGTTTTCAGAAGGTTGGGAAGTAGTTAACCGTGAACAATGGCGAGCGCCGTTGTACTGGGAGTCGCATGACGGCGAGTGGATGACTAGAGACTTCAGCGGCTTGCATCCCGTCTCAACAAAACTTGATGAGCCCGTTTCGCATGTCAGCTATTTCGAAGCCTCCGCGTTTGCGAAATGGAATGGCAAACGACTCCCGACGGAAGCTGAATGGGAAAAGGCGGCGTGTTATAGTGACGGCAGCCAAAACATTAGCCAAGATTTTCCTTGGGGCGACGAGTCGCCCGATTTAGCAAAAGCAAATCTGTTTGAGAACGGGCACTGGTCGGTTGTTCCGATCGGCGCATTTCCCGAAGGTGCGACAGCGGGCGGCTGCCATCAGATGATTGGTGACGTGTGGGAATGGACGACGTCTGACTACGTCCCTTATCCGGGATTCAAGTCGGAGTTTGATGAATACAACGACAAGTGGTTTGTGAATCAGAAGGTGCTGCGCGGCGGTTCATACGCAACACCGCAAGTTCACATCCGATCGACATACCGAAACTTCTTCCACGCGCACGAACGCTGGATGACTTCCGGATTCCGATGCGCAAAGGATTTGTGAGAGCGATTCAACCTCTCATTCTCCCCAGACTTTAGTCTGGGGGTTGGCGGTCACACTGCGATACGAAACCGTTTCAACGGTTTCCGCGAAACGCCTTCATTAGTAATCGAGAAACCGTTAAAACGGTTCCCAGAATCAGGAGTGGCCCATGTCCCCAGGCTGAAGCCTGGGGTGAATGAGAAGTTGAGTTTCCTGTAAGTTCTAGTAGCGCGAAATGTGGAGTGTCGGTTAGATGAATCTAATATCGACGTTCGTGGTGATGCTGTTAGCGGGATCGTTGGCAATCCAAACCAAAGGACCAGCGAAACACGAATCGCTAACAAAAAACCGCGCTCCGGTGATCAAGAGTTTCGCCGCTTCTAATACTAATCCTACGCTCTGTCCGTTTAACTCTGTCGTAAGCAACCACAACGAAACGACATTGCGTACTGATGCCGT